>JABDLW010000632.1 GCA_013001805.1 Saprospiraceae bacterium
GAATAGTGCTTTCCAAAGATTCACAGCCCATTGTGGGTGCACATGTCGTGGTCAAAGGTTCTTTGGTGGCAGCGGTGACCGATCTGGATGGTTATTTTGAATTGGTAAATCTAGCCCCGGGTAACTACACCTTGCAGATTTCAGCAGTAGGGTTCAAAACTATATCTCAACCTATTGAAATTAGTAGTGCTGAAGCCAGACAAATCAAAATTATCTTTGAAGAAAATGAAATCGTTCTTCCTGATGTAACGGTGCTGGGTAAAAGTGACCGGCTTTTTTCCAAGACGCCAGGATCCGCTTCATTTATTAATGCACGGGAACTGGATCAAATACAACCGCTATCCGGCAATGAAGCTCTACGCCGCAGTCCCGGCATTCATGTGCCTGACGAAGAGGGAATTGGGATGCGTGCCAACATCGGCATCAGGGGTTTGAATCCTGATCGCAGCCGGTCATTGTTGATTCTCGAGGATGGCATTCCTGTGGCATTGGCTCCTTATGGTGAACCCGAAATGTATTATACACCTCCCATCGATAGAATGTCGGGTATCGAGATACTGAAGGGCAGTGGTCAAATCCTGTTTGGTCCCCAGACCATCGGTGGTGTGATTAACTACCTGACGAAAGCACCCCCATTGCAATCGGAGGGAAAAGCGAAAATTCAAGTTGGTGAAGGAGGCTTTGTAAATTCGCTATTAAACTATGGCAATACATTTGGTAAGACCGGTTTCAATATCACTTTGCTCAAGAAAAGAGCAGACAAAGTGGGTCTAACCAAATTTGATATCAACGATCTCAGTGCCAAGCTCCTCTTAAATCTTACTGAGAAATCCAGTATTTCAATGAAAACAGGCATATACCATGAATCCTCCAATTCGACATATATTGGTATTACTCAAACCATGTATGATCAGGGAGGACAGGATTTTACCCATATGGCTCCGGATGACAATCTCGACGTGCGTCGATATAGTCTTAGTTTGAACCACGATTACCGTTTTAATCAGCGTATCAAGCTGAAAACCACAGCTTTTGGATATACAACGACAAGAAATTGGAGACGCCAGGACTTTAGCAGTAATGCCAACAGTACGGATAAGCCTTCCAACTGGACGGGAGTCACCTGGGGTGATGAGTCCGTTCCCGGTGGCGCTATTTATATGAGAAACTCTACCGGAAACCGAAACCGGCAATTTGAAGTGGCCGGTCTTGAATCTCAATTGACCATCTCCCATGATTTTCTTGGCTTTCGTAATCAACTTAAAACAGGAGCCCGCTACCTCCACGAAGTTGCCCACGAACAAAGAGTGAATGGAACAAAATACAATGTTGACTCCGGTGACTTGCGCGAGGACGAGCAACGCACTGGAGAGGCGATAAGTGCCTATGTACAAAACATGACCGACTTTAATGAAAAAATTAGTATCCACTATGGTTTGCGATTGGAGCGATTTGACTACCGTCGCGACATTGCTCGCCGTCCATTTAATATCGGCGGAACCAGTCAGATAAGAGACACCATTTTAGTAAAAGACAGTCAACTTTCGCAATTAATCCCTGGTGTGGGTTTTACCTGGAAGCCAATGACCAATCTGGCTATTTATGGTGGAATCCATAAGGGTTTTGCCCCACCACGAACGAAGGATGCTATCTCGGGTTCAGGAGAGGTTTATGAACTGGATGCTGAGCGGAGTACTAACTATGAATTGGGACTTAGGAGCATACCAACACCGGGTGTCAGACTGGAAGTCACCGGATTTTATATGGACTTTAGCAACCAGATTATTCCCGTTTCCGAATCCAGTGGTGGTATTGGTTCCGGTCTGGTGAATGGTGGTGAGACCATGCACAGAGGTGTTGAATCTGCCATCCAACTCGACCTTTCTGAATTGGCAGGATGGCTCGAAAGCAAACTTGAATTTGATCTGAATACCACTTTCCTAAATGCGGAATTTATTGGTGACCGGACAAAAGATGGAAGTAACTTAGACGGAAAATCCACCCCATATGCCCCAAAATTCCTCCTGAATTCGGCCTTAACCTTTCAAAACATATCCGGGTTTGGATTCAGGCTCACTGCCAACTATGTCGGAGAACAATTTGCTGACGAATTAAATACCGTTACACCCAGTCCGGATGGTAGAAATGGAATAATTCCCGCTTTTCACACTTTTGATGGCAACCTCTTTTATAGCAATGAACGTTGGAACACCACTTTCACATTAAGCGTTAAAAATCTGACGAATGAACGATACATTGCCAACCGGAGGCCACAGGGTATTAGAGTAGGATTACCACGATGGATCAATTTCGGAGCCGAGTATCGTTTCTAATTTATAGCTTAGGAGAAGAGATGTGGTATGCCTTACATAGTACATGAGGAACGTATTTCAAGTCGGATAATATACTAAGCGTGTAGTCTACTTCCGGCATAACTGAAGATTAAACGGTGAGAATCTGGGCGGCGGGAACCCAGAATTCGCCCTGTTCATCATGCTAATCTCTTTCTGAGGTAATTCCGGAACTTTGGCTATGAACTTGGGACCACCCATGGCAGATTTAATGGTTGCCCACTATATGTTTTCACATTGGATCGTACTTGACTGAGGACCGAAAGGATGACCATCGCGGAACTATTCCGGACCAGATATGTTAGTTAGTATACTAGGGTTTAGACTCTGGCATTTTTTTGACATTGGGCATCATTTAACCCGCAGATTTTCTCTTCTCTTCTAACCGTCAGGAAGAACCAAGATTTTCCTGTTAAGTTTTCTCTTTTGTCGTACTGTGCAGCGGACATATACCTGGGCTTTTCCCAAACATGTCTGTCATGTTAAGGGAAGCAAGCTATTTATTTCTTAATCAAATTATTATTTTAAATGAACATTTTTGTTGCAAAACTCGACTACGGAGTCGACAGTGATGATCTTCGTGATATATTCGAAGAATATGGTGAAGTAACATCTTCAAACGTTATTACCGATCAATACAGTGGAAGGTCCCGTGGATTCGGATTCGTTGAGATGACGGATCAGGATGAGGCTGAAACGGCCATTAAAAACCTAAACAATGCTGATATTCAAGGACGATCAATCGTAGTAAAAGAAGCAGAAAAAAGAGAACGGCATCAGAACTCCCGTTCCAATTGGTAAATTCAGGAAATTGCTCCGGGTTCAAACTATATTATGAACACGAAATTCATTCTTAAGTCATAATGAATCCGGAGTCATCTCCTTGTCATGTGAAAAAACCGAAATATATTTGTTTCCGATTAAATTAATTACACCTCGCATCGTTAGAGAAATATGGAGGTCATAGCATATTTTTTTGCTGATTTGCGTTCTCCTATATTTCCGAAACCCCACGTAATACTTAATCTCTAATCTTTCTTAAAAGGAAGCCAAACAAGAGCAAGAGCCGTGTTTGGTTGTTCCATTTTATTTGTTTTGACATAGTTCAATAATTTAACGAAACTGAGACATCATGCATAATCAAATGATTAAAGAATCGCTCAAGGATTGGCGATCAATGCTGCAAAAGTATCAGCGCCCGGATTCCAAAAAAGCGGCGATACAAATTATTAATTCTTATTTGCCGTTCCTGGCTCTATGGGTACTCATGTATTTGAGTCTGGACTGGTCCTACTTCATTACGTTGGGTCTGGCTGCCATCAATGCGTTCTTCCTGGTTAGAATCTTTATTATTCAGCACGACTGTGGCCATCAATCATTTTTTAAATCGAAGAAATTAAACGATTCCCTGGGCTTTGTTTCCAGCTTTTTTAGCTCGATTCCCTACAAATATTGGAGTCGCACACACAACGCACATCACGCTCACAATGGCCAGATTGAACACCAGGGTTTGGGTGATATTCACTATCTCACAACCGATCAGTATGAGGCACTCTCGAGATTTGGCAAGATCCGCTATCGTATCTTTCGCAGTCCCGTTGTACTTTTCCTTATAGTGCCTATTGCGTATTTTACTGTGACGCTACGATTTCCTCTCGTAAAACTGAAGGGTT
>JABDLW010000655.1 GCA_013001805.1 Saprospiraceae bacterium
GGGCTTGCCGCTCAAAATAGTGGAGAGAAGATCGAAATATATCTTTTCAGTGGCGCAGAAATCATCGAGGTGGAGGAAGGGCAAGTACCACGCCGCTGTCTCACGGACGGCTACCGGTACAACCCCCGGGAGAAAAACCCTCAATCCCGCTGGCAGCCTATTGCCGATTTGGACGCACCGGTAGTAGCGGCTCCGGTGAGCGCCCTTGGGCCTTCCCACATTCTTGTTTTTAGTGGTACCGACTGTACTTTGGATGATCAATTTTGGACATTAAAAGATGATAACCCTGGCATACCAACTGCGATCAGATCCTATCACACCATCACCAATACCTGGATCAATATAGGAGATATGCCCGGGGGCAAGGGCGTAGTCACCTCCAAAGCCTTGCCCTGGCAGGATGAGGTGGTGATTATATCCGGTGAGGATCGACCGGCTCACCGCACACCCAAAGTGTGGCAGGTGAATTTAGAAAGTAATATTTCAGCTTTTGGATTGATCAACTATGGAATAGTTGGCATTTATTTTCTCCTTTTAATCTTAATGGGATTTTATTTATCTGGTCGGGAAAAAACAACGCATGATTTTTTCTTAGCGGGAAATAGAATTCCCTGGTGGGCAGCCGGACTAAGTATTTTTGGAACACAGCTTAGTGCGCTCACCTTTATGGCACTACCTGCGAAAGTGTATAGCACGGATTGGACTTATTACCTGGGAGCAATAGGCATAGTGTTGATTACACCTTTGGTGATTTATTATTTTCTCCCTTTTTTCAGAAGATTAAATATCACCACGGCGTACGAATATCTGGAATTACGTTTTAATTTAGTAATCCGGTTAATAGGCAGCTTTAACTTTGTTTTATTACAAATTGGCCGCATGGCCATTGTATTATATTTGCCAGCGGTCGCGCTTTCATTGGTCACCGGAATCGATATGTATTTATCCATTCTGACCATGGGCGTTTTAAGTACTTTATATACCGTGCTAGGTGGCATTGAGGCCGTTATCTGGACAGACGTTATCCAGGTAGCTGTTCTTTTGGGCGGTGCTTTGCTAAGTCTGGCTATCGTCCTGTGGCAACTCGATGCGGACACGGCAGATTTAGTTGGATCCGCCTGGGATCAGCGGAAGCTTCATATAGTCAACTGGAGTAGTGACTACACCACCACTGCAGTGTGGGTAGTGTTGGTTGGCAATATGGTCACCAGTCTGGTCAGCTACACCACCGACCAATCGGTTATCCAACGCTACCTAACCACCTCAAGTGAAAAACAGGCAGCTAAGGCACTGTGGACAAATGCATTGATCACTCCGATATCAGGATTAATCTTTTATGGCTTGGGGACTAGTCTATTCTTGTTCTATCAAAGCCATCCTCAACTGTTAAAACCCGATTTACAGACGGATGCCATTTTACCTCTTTTCGTTGTGCAACAACTACCAATTGGTATTTCTGGGTTGGTCATCGCAGCTTTATTTGCTGCCGCCATGTCCACCCTGGACAGTGGCATGAATAGTATATCTGCCACCGTGACCACAGATTTTCGCAGGTGGTCTAATGACGCCTATGGGGAGAGAATTAATTTAAAGCTGGCCAAATGGATCACGGTAGCAGCTGGAGCCATCGCAACGGTGAGCGCGATTCTTCTGGCTACCTTTTCCATTCAATCGGTCTGGGATATGATCTTTATTCTTAGTGGGCTCGTTACCGGAGGTCTTGGCGGAATTTTTATCTTAGGAATCTTCACTCGGAAAGCAAATGGCCCTGGTGTTTTGGTGGGATTAATTTGCAGTGCATTGGTTATGTATCTTGTGCAGCAATTTACACAAATTCATTTCTTTCTTTATACCGCTATTGGTCTTATTGTATGCGTTGTTGTTGGGTACACCGCCAGCCTAATACTGCCTTCTTCTAACGATCAACTACAAGGATTAACGATCTATAGTAAGTTGGATAAATTGGAGGAATAGTATGGATTATATTTTATCTTTCAGCTTGTATCACATGTGTCCAAATAAAATGCTTTATATAGAAATCGGTGTTCACAATCAATGATTATGTCTTTAACATGGCATATTTCGAAATTGGATCGAATGCGGCTCAAAGAATATATTCTGAGAGAGTGCTTTTCAATAATCCGGAAGTATGTATTCTTGTGCTTCTGGTACTGACGCTTACTGACGCTGCGGTCAGCACAAGTTCGGTCAGCATGTTCCACTTGATCAAAAGTACCAAAACCGGCCCGATCCGACGATCTGTCGGGCGGAGATCAAGGCTGTCAGGTCTAAACCTAAAATAGGCGTTGCAAACCTACTCTGTAATCCGAAACTTTAGTGAATGAGTAAATTCAAAAAACGCCCTGGAGTTTTAGCACACATAGAATTGGCCTGTTTATTATTTAGATCCTAGTTTTATCTCTGGTTCAGCTCAGATAGTTTAGAATTCTTAACGGCTTGCCACACCTATTTCTTAACGGCTTATCCCTCAAGGCCATTAGAAGACCTTTTGTCACTGGTCTTTAGGTATTCTCCGCTCTAAATTGCCTGGCTATGGCTTTTCTACAGTTCTTCTGCTCTATTTTCGACACCAAATCCTTCTTTATTTGACATATGTCATGTATGAGGAAAAATAGGTATTAATGAATTCCTTGTTTATTGAAATATTATTTCTTATGCATAATCTCCTTGCTCAATGCTTGTACTTCTCTAAGTAAAAGAGGCAAAGCTGGGTACGTCATTTGTCCGTGATTGGACCCATCTAACTCATAGATACGTACCTTTTTATGCCCAGCCACTTTCATCATGCGCATCATATAAGCATTCTCTTCATATCTGGCCAACAGCTCTAGTTCTCTATCACCTGTAATGATTAACATGGGGGGCGCATCTGCTCTCACATGATAAAGTGGAGCCATGTTGTCGATAATCGGTTGTTCTTCGGGAATCCCCTGCTCCTTACGCACCGTGAAATGTGTAATAGTGTCCAGACAATGGTATTAATCCTGCAATTTGGTTTGCATCAATATCGTGAGCTGCCAAATATTTCTTATCTAACCCTACCATGTAAGTTAGGTATCCCCCAGCAGACTTTCCGGAAATAAAGATTAGTGAGGTATCACCGCCATAATCTTCAATATTTTTAAAAGTCCAGCTTGTTGCAGCGGCGGCATCCTTAATGCATTCTACTGCTTTCACATTTGGAGAGAGACGATATCCTACCCCAACAACTGCAAAGCCACGTTCTTTTAAATATTCGGGAATTTGACGTTTCCCTCCGGTTAAGCCACCTCCATGAAACCATACAATCGTTGGAAAATCCTTGATATTAGTGGGATAATAGAAGTCAAATACGCACATTTCTTGCATGTACTTATTGTTCTCCATTATATCTTTACTGTAGTAAGGAACAGCCGTTTCTGTTTTATATTCAATATTTTCTTGTGCGAAAACTCCTGTCATGAGGAATGCAAGTGTAATTACGCCTAAAATTTTTGTTTCCATTGTTTTCACTATTAATTATTATTTATGTCGTCACCAAAACGAGTCTACCATATAGCAAAAGTTTTTACATTTTTGCTGACGGAAAAGCGTTAGTGAATTTGACTTCTCAAGCGATGTAATCTGTTGTTCCCTTTCCTTTTTTAAATCCTGATCACCGCTCTGTACTCCTATTTACTTTTTTATGCAAATTGGTGCCATTCACTCCTGTCACGCTGTGACCTCTTTTTCCTGATGCCATCTGCCCAACCTAAGACAACAATTTTTCAGCTACTAAAAAATCCTTTAGCTTTTCCATTTGTTCAGCAGTCAGGGTATGGTAAGGCAAGGGTAAATGCCGTCCACATATCCCAAACAACTCCAATATACCATGAACAATAGGAT
>JABDLW010000290.1 GCA_013001805.1 Saprospiraceae bacterium
TTGCTCCTTCAGCTGTTGTAGCCCTTTGGGGCGCGTATATCGCTCCCAGTGGTTTGCCAGGTTCGGCTCGCATTTCAATGTTATAGGCAGAATTTAATACCAGCGATGTGCTCTCAGTCTCACCGAGGGAAATTACTTCATTTTCATTTTTGCTATAGTTTAAATTTACATCCCAGCTAAAGTCAGCAGTACGAATTGGTGTGACGCTAACCAAAAGCTCGATGCCCTGGTTTTGAACTTCACCCAGGTTCGTGGTTTGAGAAATAAATCCACTGGTGGGATCCAACGGCACCTGAATAATCTGATCATTGGTGCGACGATTATACCAGGCAATATCAAGGTTCAGTCGTTCCCTGAATAATCTGATATCCGCTCCAAATTCAATTTACGTGGTGATTTCCGGCTGAAGTTTATCATTACCTAAGAGATCACCTACTTCAAAGGCATTTATTCCTCCAATAGGAAATTTAATGGATCCGAATCCTCCGGCGCGGGCATCCCCGGCAGTATAAACTGGTGTAACCTGATATGGTGGGGCATCATTTCCTGCCAATGCATAAGAGCCTCTAAGCTTTACCAGCGAGAATGTAGCTGGATCAAGCTCCAACAAGTCGGATAAAACGGCCGATAAAGTTGCCGCAGGATAGAAGAAGGAGTTATTGTCTTTGGGCAAAGTTGACGACCAGTCATTTCTAGCGGTCAATGAGGCGTACAACCAATTATCAAAACCCACATTAAGAATCCCAAATACACCGTAGATTCTCTGCAGAGAAGTGACACCCAGCGTGGTCGGTGGCTGAGAAGAATTACTTAAATTGTAAAATCCCGGTATGGTCAAATTGGTCACATAAGCCGTATTTGTTTCGGTGTATCGTTCGTTTGCGTTTCCACCAACGCTTAGATCAAAGTCAAACCGCGGCGAAAGCTGTTTTTTATAGGTCAGAATAGCATCAGCTGTCAATTGACGTCGATTGAGCTGACCTTCGTTGACTCTACCTACCACATCGTTTGCAGTTGAATTGGGACTGCCGGGTGTTATTCTGGCCACGTTTCCGTAGTCGAAAATGCTACCTCCGGAAATATCACCACCACCACGTACGGTAAGTTTTAGTGCATCAGTGAAATCCAAATCGACCCATGCAGATGCACGCACTCGATTTTCCTCATACTCACCGCCCTGTTCATTGAGGACGAAATAAGGATTCTGGGCATATGGTGTGTAAAAGTTATCCAGGTTATAAAAGGGATCCTGGTAATTTCTATAATCGACAATTTGATGGTCTCGGGGCACCTGAATGATTTCCTGGAATAATACTTTTCCTCCTCCGGCATCATCTCCCTGTCCAGTTGCCAGTGCCTGCTGTCTCTTATTGGAAAAATCGACCGAGGCTCCTACATTCACAAAGGAGTTTCCCATTTCTCCCTTTAGAGAAAAAGTATTCCGCTTGTAAGTGTCCTTATCCAATGGCACTACTCCGTCTTCCTGCGTATTGGAATACGACATCCGGAAAGAAGCGTTTTCCGATCCACCGGCAATACTGACCGAATTGATAATTGAAGTACCGGTTTCATAAAAATCGCGCAAGTTGTCTTCAATGATGTTGAATGGCTTGAGCAGTTGAGAATTGTTTACCGGATTTCCCCACAGTCTTTCCTTTCCATCTGCCTTGGGGCCCCAACTTCCATTTTCAATGCGGTCGAACAAACCAGACCAACCTTGCCCATAGGTATTTTGCAAATGAGGCAATCTATTTACATTGGACAATACAAAGGAACCGGAATAATTAACGGATAGCTTTTGGTTTCTTCCGCCTGACTTAGTCGTAATGAGAACGGCACCATTGGCTGCTCGGTTACCATAAAGTGCCGTTGCAGCCGCTCCCTTCAATACGGACAGGCTTTCGATGTCATCCGGATTAATATCATTGCCTTGATTTCCAAAATCCTGAGACCGGTTAAAATCGTCCAGCGGGTTATTGAGTGTGGTGACAGATACATTGGCGCCATTATTAATTGGCACTCCATCTACCACAATCAAGGCACTATTGGCACCCGTGACGGAACCATATCCCCGTAAAATAATCTCCGTGCTACCACCAGGTTGTCCATTGGTACTGACGGTAAGACCCGCCACTTTACCTGCTAGCGAGGACAATGGGCTGGCTGCCCGGGTCGAAGAAATGTCGTCTCCGGAAACCTGGCTAAAGCCATATCCCAAAGATTTCTCCTCACGTTCCAGGCCTAAAGCTGTAACTACAGCTGCAGACAATGTGAGACCTTCACTTAAGGTGACGTCCACAATATCAGAGACACCAATGGCCACTTCTTCAGTACTAAAACCGGTATAACTAAATACCAGTACCGAGGCATCATCGGGCACCGATAGCTCGTAAGAACCATCGATATCTGTAGCCGTACCAATTGCTGTTCCTTTTGCGATCACATTAGCTCCAATAAGAGGCTCCCCTTCGGGATCTATTACTGTACCTGTAATTGTGCGTTGTTGTGCAATTGCTGTTGCTGAGCAAAGCATGCACATAAATAATACGTACACGTATCGTTTCATATAATAAGCGTTTTGATTAGAATAAATCGTTAATCTGGAGAGCTAATTCACAACCATGGCAGGATTAAAACCCAACCATAAGATCACCTATTATACGGCTAGTATCATCGGTAAGCTGTTACCGTTTTCTTAATATGATGTGAGCGGATGTTCATTTGATGTGAATGGTATCCATAGTGCTTTGAATGGCCTTGGCATTTTCACTTTTTAAGAGAATCAGTACCGCAGCTGATTAAAAGAATTTCAACAAAGACTCACAATTGGCCCAGATAATTCACATTTATGCAAAAAGGGCCCGCTATATTTTTCGATTCACGCAATAAGTCTGATTTTCATCATCATTTTCATAATATTCACCGTGTACCCTGATCCATCTCAGCTTTATCAGATTTAGTCTTAAAAAACGATCCGGTCACTGCAGATAGGGATGATTTTACGGCAATGCTTTTTGAAACTTTGGAGAATGATGCAAACATGCAATCCCTGCAAAAAATTACCTAAAATCTAACGTTTGACAAACTGTGGCCGGATCATCTCCGGAGCATGGGTAAGAGTATTGCTGGCAATGCACCCGGCGATATTCCCTATTGATACCAATATCTACTAAACTAAATTCAAGGCAAGATTTATGGCATCATCGATGTGACAATAAACCGAAAGGATGACGGCTGTACCTTACTGGATGAGATAAAATACCGGATCACCCAAGCAACCACAAGTACTAAGTGG
>JABDLW010000692.1 GCA_013001805.1 Saprospiraceae bacterium
GGCCACACTGCCCACCTCGGATCGGGTCTCAATTGCTGCAAATCACCGGGGTTATATTCTGAAAAGTAGTCCTCATATGCGGAGGTAAAGTCATGTAGATTTTCAGTGAAACCACCACGCAAGATCAGCGGCGCGCGTTTGGTCCGAATTATGTGATCGGGAGTGAGTGGACCCCGATCGGCAATTTCCTCGATACGCTCCAGATTGCTGTATGCGACGGCTTCTCCTGATTGGTTTAAACGGCAAATGATCGGATGGCCAGCTGTGGCAGATAATTCTTTTCTTAATGTAGCTACTGCCAAATGGTCGACCTGATCTGCTTGCTGCGCAGGCAATGATTTAGCCCCTTCCTTCTCCAGATATTCTTCGGCGAGGGAAACATTTCTGATCATGTTATCATAGCTTACTTTAGGATCATCATGAAACGTGAAAATTCCATGATTGAGTAGAATCATGCCCTCGATTTTACTCCAATCCACATCCTGGGTCATTTCGTAAATCTTCTTAGCCAGAATAAAGCCAGGCATAACGTAAGGCACTATCAACATATGCTGACCATAAATGTCGTTGATCCTTTTCTCCCCATCGGGGGTATTACTGATGGTCACCACGGCATCGGCGTGCGTATGGTCGACAAACCGGAACGGGATAATTGCATGTAAAATCGCTTCGACCGATGCATTAGGAGCACCGGGATCAGTCATGGCCGTGCGTTGATATTTAACCATATCTACGTCCGTCAATTCGGGTAACTCGGCCATTTGCAACAAACGACTTAGCCGCACAGGAGCAAATCCCGCCTCCTTTATCGTCGCCAGATCCCAACCACTGCCTTTGACATAGAGAATGTCTTCTTCTTCTCCAAAAACATTGCTTTCTCTGATCTTAACCGAGGTATTGCCACCCCCATGCAAGACCAGGTCTGGCTCAACGCCTTGCAACTGCGAAGTATAAACCCGTAATTTTAATAAATCACCTTTAAGTGCTGCCGCTTCTTTTTCGTTCCACCTGTTTTTCATTGCTTTGATTTATGGTTTTATTTTGTGGTATTTTTTGCTCCGGAAATAATTTCAAAATTGCATTTTCATTTGCTTCACAAATACCTCTCTCGGTAATTAAACCGGTCACCAAATGCGCCGGAGTGACATCGAAAGCATAATTAGAAGCATTTGATTCTTTCGGACAAAGTTGAACCTGTTTAATGGATTTGCCAGAAAGACCGCTAATATATTTAACTTCTTCCTGATTACGGCTTTCAATGGGAATTTCTCGCAAACCATCGGAGATCTTCCAATCAAAAGAGGAAGAAGGCAATGCTACGTAAAACGGAATTTTATTGTCGTACGCAGCAAGTGCCTTGAGATACGTACCGATTTTGTTTGCCACATCTCCGGTTCTCGTGGTGCGATCTGTACCGGTCAAAAGCAAATCAACCTGACCGTGTTGCATTAAATGACCTCCGGCATTATCTACAATAACGGTATGTGCAATTCCCTCTTGCTGGAGTTCCCATGCCGTCAATCTGGCTCCCTGATTTCTGGGCCGTGTTTCATCCACCCAGACGTGAAGATCGATGCCTTGACGATGGGCTTCATATATAGGAGCCGTGGCGCTGCCAAAATCCACGAAGGCAAGCCAACCTGCATTGCAGTGAGTGAGAATTTGCACCGGGCCACGCTTTTTTGCAGCCATTTCTTTGATGATCTCTACCCCTACTCGACCAATTTCCTGACAATGGAGTGCATCCTCATCTGCAATTTGTTCGGCCGTATCTTTTGCCAATCGTAACTTACTATCTAGATCATTGGTCGTGGCCATAGATTTCTGTTGACGAGTGACCGCCCAGGCCAGATTGACGGCTGTCGGCCTTGTTCGCAGTAGCTTTTCGGCCGAAGTTTGCATGTGCAGGTCAAAATTCTTCGATTTCCTGGCCTCCAAAGCTGCCAGGTACATGCCATATCCTGCTGCAGCACCGATGAGTCCTGCACCACGGACATGCATATCTTTAATCGCTATAGCCATTTGCTGCACCGAAGAGACACTTTCCACGACAAACTTATGGGGTAAATGTCGTTGATCAATCAGTTTTATGAATTCCGGATTGTTTGCATCGATCCAGATAGTCCGGTAATGATTTGATCCTACTTTCATCAATTAATCTTTGCCGGAAAATAAAACTTTAATGGGAGAAATGGTCAGCCTCAGAAAATGCCTTTATTTTTTTGCTGCCACATAAGAACCATGATTCTGCATGGCAGGGGTTTGGGTATCTTTGTGAAATGCTATTCTATCAAAGCAAACTTCATGCATATTATTATACCGGCCGGTGGCAGCGGTAACCCCCCAAAATACAATAGCATTTCCCCCGAAAACCTTATTCACCAGATCAAAGGAAGTCGCAATTACCTCAACACCATCGATCTCAATACTTAGTGTCTGTGAAGTAGGAGCCCAATTGACATAAAAACCATGTCGTTTGCAATCTTCGATATTGGGAATTTTGACCGGACCGGCCAAATCATTCCAATGGCCAACCCGACCGTTGATCATGATGGCAAGGTGATCTTCACGCGGATCATTAAGGTGCTCGTTTAGCCAGGTATCAATTTCTATCCCCACGGAAGGGGCAAGTCCCGAGTACCCAATGCCTTCTCCGCGATATCCGACCCGGTTGGCCTTTGAAGTAAAAGCGAACACCATGCCATCGGCTCCCAAATCATCCTGACACCCTGCCATGATTGATAACCGGATGGAAAATGGTTCTCGCAAACTGATGGGATTCTTATACCAAATCGAACCGGACGAATAGTCCAATTCATCCGTGAGCCGGAAGCATTCGTCTTCGGTAAGGTAAGTGTCTCCGCTCATGGTAAAGTCTTCTACTGTGGGTCGTTGACCAAAGGCTTGAGAGGCGTAGAAAACAAGTGCTACTGCAACAATTTCGACGTGCTTAATATTACCGGGCAATCGTATCATGGATATTGGAAATGCCGCACCAGGATGCTGATTGCGCTTATTTGACCTCTCGGATTTAGAATACTGATCATGTTTTCAATGGCTTACACATCGCGAAGCGTTGCTATAAATATAGCCCATTTAGTATTTAGTTGCTGAGAAATGTATTTTTAACGGAATTGTGGATTGGTCGATTAAAAGACATTTTGACGTCAGAAACAAATAGTCTCAGGATTGAGAATTGCATCAGCAGGTAATCTATGAGATATCAATATCCGGACTATATCAATCAGATGTTCTAGGTGCTGCTCAGTTTATACCGGGCAATTGCTTCGGCAAATAATTATAACATCTAACTTGTTTGTGCACTCGTCTCTGGTAATCCGAACTTTTTCAGTAATTTTCCGCATTACCTCTCAAAATGAAATATTAAAGTAAAAAATAAAAACATTTATGATTGTACCACGTACTTCCCGAGCCGAAATTATGGCCAAACTGCAAAAGAAAGTTCATGCGAAAATACCAATTTTCATAGCCAGCGCTGGCAGTGGCCTTGTGGCGAGTTTGCTCGAAAAGGCGGGAGCTGATTGCATTAATACTTTTTCCGGTGCCCGGCTCAGAGCCAATGGTATGGGCACCATGTCAATGATGTGGCCAATTTTAGACTCGAATAAACAAACCCTGGACTATACACGCGAAGACATTATGCCGGCCATTAAGGGCGATGCTTTCATATGTGCTTGTCTCAATGCCAACGACCCACTCAAGGACATGCGCTGTGTCTTGCAGGATTTGAAGAATATAGGTGTTTTTTCAGCTTCCAACATCGGGCCTTCCATCAGCTATGTGGATAAAGACAGTGAAATCTATAAAGTGCTGACGAAAAGTGGTATTACTCTGGACAACGAAATTCAAATGTTAAAATTGGCAAGGGAAATGGACATGGTTTCGGTCGGTTTGGGTTTTGACGAAGAGGATAGTCTTCGAATTGTTACGGAGTCTGAGCCGGATATATTCTGTTTCCATGCAGGGACGACCAAGGGGGGGCTAAAAGGTTACGACTCAGGGGAAACCATTGAGCAAACTGCAGCCAGATCGGAAGATGTTTATAAAGAACTGCGAAAAATTAAGCCCGATGTATTGCTAATTGCTCATGGTGCCGCATTGGAGAACCCCGTAGATGCCAAATTTATTCTTGACAATACCAGTTGTGATGGTATTTGGACCGGGTCATCTACCGAGCGCATACCTATTGAACGGGCAGTGTATCAGACTGCGAAAGAGTTTGCCGATTTACGTTTTCCTTCCTCCAAATAGAATGAGATTATGAGTAAAACAATTGCACTCCTGGTTACACTTGATACAAAAGATCAGGAGGCCGGCTATTTAGTAGAACAGATCAAAAACCGTGGACACGTTCCGCTTCTAATGGACATTGGTGTCATTGGTGACCCGGGAATACCCGCTGATATCAGCCGGGAAGAAATAGCCAGAGCCGGTGGCCATGAGCTATCGGCGATGTTAGTTAATCCGACACGTGAAGAAGCAGGACAAGTGATGGTGGATGGCAGCAGGAAGATTTTGTTGGAAAAAATTGCCGCCGGCGAGGTGCACGCGGTTTTGGGTCTGGGAGGGACCCAAGGTACCTCCAGTTGTTGCGACATCATGCAAGTGCTACCCTATGGCCTGCCTAAGATTATGGTTTCTACGGTGGCATCAGGTGATACTTCAAGTTTTGTCGGAATTAAGGACATAACGATGATGTTTTCGGTGAGTGATATTTTAAAGCTCAATCCATTTACCCGAAAAATATTGTCAAATGCGGCTGCGGCGGCTTGTGGCATGGCGGAGTCTGAATCAATATTTGACATGCAGAAAGGAGAAAAGCCCCTAATAGGTATGTCAAATCTCGGCGTGCTGACTCAGGGCGCGATCAAAGCACTTAAGTATTTTGAGGACGCTGGCTACGAGGTGATCGTTTTTCATGCCGTGGGTTCCGGGGGAAAAGCTATGGAACAAATGATGAAAGAAGGAATTATCGGAGCCGTCTTTGATTATGCCATGGGTGAAATAGCCGATGATGTTTATAAGGTTTTGCGAGCTGGTGGCCCGGAGCGTCTTACCGTTGCCGGTAAATTGGGATTGCCTCAGGTTTTATGCCCGGGTGGGGCGGAGCATCTTGGCATTTTAGTGCCACCGCATGAGGTGCCGGAAGAATTCAAAGAACACAAATACGTTTTTCACAGTCCGGTTATTTTTGTGCCCAGGTTAAATGAGGTAGAGATTTGCAAAATAGCCGATGATATTTGTAAGCGGCTGCAGCACACGAAAAATAAAGCCTATTTTATGATTCCTTTGCAGGGTGTTGGTCGCTACTCTATACCGGGTGGAGTTTTGGAAGACAAGGTTTCTGACGCCGCTTTTTTCCAAAGTTTAAAAGATGGATTACCAAAAAATATCATTGTTGTAGAAAAAGACATGCATGCCGAAGAAGATGCATTCGTAAAAGAAGCGGTGGAGCGGCTGATTTCATTGATTGAAGAAAATACGAATTAGGAAGCGACTTTCATGGATTTTGAGCAATACCGGCTGGAGCGACAAATACCCGAACGCATTTATGCGGCATTGAAGGAGAAGTCCATCATTTATCTTCCTTTGGGAGCTATCGAGTGGCACGGTTTGCATTTGCCTATAGGATTAGACAGCCTGACCTCGCATGGGATCTGTCTGCGGGCTGCTGAAAAAGCAGGAGGATTGGTTATGCCTCCCTTATACTATGGGATGACCGGCAGTATTGGTCATCATCCCTGGACTATATTGTTGGAAGAAGAAAATACATTCCTGGCCATCCTCAGGGATACGCTTAGACGTTTGGAAGCCTTTGATGTTGAGCTTGCAGTGATTTTTACGGGACACTTTGGGAGGAGACAATTAGCTGCATTGGATCAATTGCAAAGGGAATGGTCCGATGAAAACCATGAAATGAAGCTCATCACGTTGTCGATTAATCAATGTCCCAACGCTAAGATGATGGGAGACCATGGTGCTATTTTTGAGACATCGATATTGTCGCAACTACATCCTGATATGATTCATCTGAATAAACTACCAGGTCTGGAGAAACACCCTGCCAATGACCCAAATGGCGATAGCTGGGGACCACACCGTAGAGATCCGGATAATATATTATTTGGAGTTTTAGGTGATGATCCCAGGGATTATGACCAGCAAAAGGCGGAGGAGCTATATCGTACAATTTTGCAATGGGTCGTTGATACAGTGAAGAAAGCATACTCATAAGGGTACCTCTATTTACCTCTGAATGAGGAAAAATTTAATAAGATGCGAGCCAGATAAGGCCGGAGGAAGAAAGATAGCCGTAGCTATCTGACTGACGATCAACGAAGTAT
>JABDLW010000693.1 GCA_013001805.1 Saprospiraceae bacterium
TTTCAACATCCTCGGTTTGGTAGATTTTAACGAGTTTTTCTGTTCTGATCATTGTTTTAATTATTATAATTAGTTGCGCAATTATCTACTTTAGGATTAGTTCGTCTTTTTCGCCAAAATTTTCATAACTCGAAGTAATAACAATTTCACCCGGTTGTAACCCATCTGTCACTTCGTAGAAATTTGGATTTTGCCGTCTAATCTGAATGTTTCTTTTATAAGCGGTTCCGGACTCAGGATTTAAAACATATACCCAATTTCCTCCCGTGGTTTGAAAGAATCCTCCCCGTGCTAACATGAGGGCATTTTCCTGCGCACTAAGTTCCAACTTGACCGATACAGTTTGGCCTCGCTTTATGCCATCCGGAGTCTTGTCAATAAAAGTCATGTCGGCAGCAAAGGCACCATTGATGACTTGAGGATAGATTTTTTGAATAGTGAGATCATACCAGTCTCCGGCAAATTGGAAAGATCCCTGCTGGCCAACAAATATGCGGGAAATATAAAATTCATCAACCTGAACTCTGATTTTGAAATTAGAAAGATCATCTATCTGCGCGATCTGGCTACCTTCAACGATAAGTTCTCCCAGCTCGGTTGTAAGTCCGGAAAGCTGTCCGTTTAGAGGGGCTTTGACAATTAAGTTATCCAGACTTTTCCGGGCGATTTCCAGGTTCCGTTCCATCAGGTCCAGGGAATTTTGCATTTGTTGCTGCTGCAAGAGAGCCGAAGCGCTGTCCCTGGTAATGGTCTGTTGCAATAGCAATTTTCTCCGCAGAAGATGTTCCAGTTCATCCTCGGTTTCCTGAAATTCTACCTCAGCAATGACCCCATCACCATACAGCGTGCTATTTCGCTCTACCCGCTTGGTGAGTAGATCAATCTGATAGTCTACACTAAGGGCCGTTTCCTTCAAATTCAGACTTTGTTGTTCCATCAGGAGGGTATTGCTCCGTATTTGATTTATCTGGGCAACGATACTGGCTTCCTGATTTAGGTAGTTTAATTGAAGATCGGGGTTACTTAATTCAAGAATGCGTTGTCCAGCGGTGAGCATGGCACCATCCTCCACATACTTTTGTTCGACACGTCCACCCTCGATCGCACCAATCAAAACAGTCTTGATGGGAAGAACGGCTCCCGTGACTGGAATAAACTCCTGAAAGGCCCCCTCGTGAACAGTATCGAGCAGCAATCGTTCGGTCTGGACATTAAGCCGGCTGGTTCCACTAGATTGGTAGATATTAAAGATGAAATACAGCAAGATTGCGGTGATGATCGCAATCGGCAATATGCGTTGCCAGCGCCACTTCTTTCTTTCTATTTTCCGATCCATATACGTTGCATTGCATTGAAATATATGCCAAATTTCTATATAACTGATCCCCAGGGAGTTAAATCATAAGCCGGGCAGGCAACTGTACGTCTTCGTGCACTGATTGTTCATATTCGAACACCAAAATCATTATCTTTACTAAAAGCCACCATTGGTTTGACAAAAATCTAAAAATTCCCGGAGTGTCTTTGAACGTCACTGTAAAACACCATTATTTCTCATGACCAAGAAAGGAACGATACTTATCATTGACGATGAAGAAGACATTCTGTATTCTTTGAAATTCTTGCTCAAGCAACATTTTTCCTCCGTATTTACGGACACAAATCCCTACCAGATACCCCGCTTATTACGGCAACATGAACCCGATATTGTGTTGCTCGATATGAATTTCGGGAAGGGGAGGGATTCCGGCAGTGAGGGATTGGAGTGGCTGAAAAAGATAAAAACTCTGTCTCCATCAACTCCCGTAATCACCATGACAGCTTACAGTGATGTTGGTATTGCAGTAGAGGCGTTAAAATCAGGCGCTCAGGATTTCGTGGAAAAGCCGTGGCGTAATGAAAAAATGCTGGCTACGATACAAAATGTTTTCAAAGCAGCTACTTCAGAACAAAAAGTGGATAAGCTGCAAAAGACCCAGCAAGCTATCAATGCCGCTATTAATCAACCATTTACCGAAATCGTGGGTCAGTCGGCAGAAATGCAAAAAGTCTATACTACTATAGAAAAAGTAGCCAGGACCGATGCGCATATTTTACTGTTGGGCGAGAACGGGACAGGCAAAGAATTGATTGCTAGGGCGTTGCATAAACAGTCTATGCGCACAGATAAAGTTTTCATCCCCGTGGACCTGGGTGCAATTCCTGAAACACTGTTTGAAGCTGAGCTCTTTGGTCATAAAAAGGGTGCGTTTACCGGAGCACACCAAGACCGTATCGGACGATTTGAGGCTGCCACCGGAGGCACCCTGTTTTTAGATGAGATAGGCAATCTCAGCCTGGCGGCCCAGTCCAAGTTATTACACGCGTTACAGACATACGAAATCATACCGGTAGGAAGTAATAAACCCATAAAAGTGGATATCCGGCTTATATGCGCCACTAACATGCCTTTGCGACAGATGGTACACGAAAATCGATTCAGACAAGATCTTTTATACCGGATAAATACGGTTGAAATTCAACTGCCACCATTGCGTAACCGGATGGATGACATTGCTCCTCTGGCCCAGCATTATCTAAAGATGTATCGTAAGAAATATCAAAAGGGTGCCCTTGAACTCAGCATGGGCGCAATTAAGAAATTGCAATCTTATGAATGGCCGGGCAACGTGCGTGAACTGAAACACATCATGGAGCGAACCGTGATCATGTGTGATAAAAATCAGATCGCTTCTGATGATATTATTTTGACTGCCAGTCGACCATCAGCTATACCTGCCATGCAAAAGGCCGCGACAATTGAGGAAATGGAGGAGCAATTGATACGCGGAGTAATGAAAAAACATGATGGCAACATTACGAAGGCTGCATCCGAACTGGGTTTGACACGCACTTCCCTATACCGGCGACTGGAAAAATACGGAATATAGATGTCAAGCTTTGCTAATGCCACACAATAATAAACATGGTTCTTTCAAAATTTAGAACCAGAGCGCTGATTTCAGTATCACTTCTGGTCATATTTATTTCATTGGGGTTATACATGATATTTAGTCAGGATGCATACTTTCCTGGCTTTATTCTATTGGGGCTTGCCGCCATGGTAGTTTATTCGATATTTAGACTGGTCAATCGCACAAATCGGAACCTTGCTAATTTTTTGATGGGTATTAAATACGATGATTTTGAAACAAATTACAACAAATCACTTTCTGAAAATTCGGAAAAGGAACTCTTTGGGGCTTTTAATTTAATTAACGGAAAATTTAGAAATATCCGGTTGGAAAAAGAGATGCAATTCCAATACTTTCAGGCTCTGGTTGAAAATGTAGAAACAGGCCTTATCGGCTTTGACCGGGAAGGCAAGACACTATTTATGAATAAGGGTTTACAGGCCATTTTGCGTAAGTCATACTTTCCGAATTTTAATGCAGTTAAAAAGTATGATCCAGCACTTTATGATACCATGAATTCTATTCGGGTAGGCGAACGGAAAATGATTAAGAAGGAAATCTTTGATGAGACCAGACAATTGGCAGTGCAGAAAACTCAGTTAAAGATTAAGCAAGATACCTACGATATTTTTTCAATTCAAAACATTTATGAGGAACTGCAGGCCCAGGAGATTACTTCATGGCAAAAATTAATTCGCATACTTACTCATGAAATAATGAATTCAGTGTCCCCGGTGATTTCGCTCGCCCATTCCACAAATGACCTTTTGGCTAATACCTCAGAAGTAGATGTGGCAACCAGAGACGAAATTCATCAGGCGGTGAAAGCCATACAAAAGCGTTCCGAGGGCTTACTTCATTTTACCGAGACATACCGCCGGCTCACCAAAGTGCCGCCACCACGATTTCATGATCTGGATGCCAAGGAGTTGATGGATGATGTAATGCTGCTGATGGGCACGGTCATGCGCGATAAAAATATTGATCTGGAATATCAGGTGCCTGACAAGCCGGTCTCCTTTCGCGGCGATCCCGAACAATTAGAGCAATCCTTTATCAACCTGGTCAAAAATGCTATCGAGGCTGTAGAAGATAGTGATGCACCCAAAATATGGGTGCAGATCGAAGTCAGAAACCAGATGTTAGTTTTTCGTATAAGAGATAACGGTCCAGGAGTACCTGCTGAGCTTAGAGATCAGATTTTCATACCTTTTTACACCACCAAACCCGAGGGTTCAGGCATCGGGTTGAGTCTCTGCCGGCAGATTATTTACCAGCACGGTGGTACTTTACGCGCTATCTTTCCGGAAGAAGGGGGCTCAGAATTCTTAATCAGCCTGCCTAACTAAAATGGCCTTAAAACTGAAATGAATGCCACTTCTGCTCATCACTGGTGGTGGATATTCACTTAGCAACTATTTCACCTGCTCGCTAGAAATCTATCTTAATCATAAATAGTGCAATTTGATAATGTACTTAGGTCGGCAGATTTACTACTTAGTTTGAGCCAGCGCAGGTCTAGTTTTTCCAGATTGCTGAGCGACTTTATGGAGGGTGGCAGCTCGACTAGTATATTGGCTCGTAAATCAAGATATCTCAATTTCTTAAGACTACCAATTTTGTCTGGCACAGAAGTAAGACCACAGTTTCTTAAGGTCAGTTTACTTAAGCTGCTCAAGTTAGTAATTGAATCAGGTATCACCGGCAGGTTATTTAGGGAGAGGTGCAAAAAACGTAGATTCTTTAATTCACCAATCCAGTCCGGGACATGGTTAAAGCGGTTATTCTCTGCTCTTAACTCTACCAACCCAATCATTTTCCTGATGCATTCGGGAAACACCTCAAAATTATTATATCCGATGTGGATGTATCTCAGCTTTGTCAGGTTAGCAAATGAGTTTGGAAGAGAAGTTAAAAAATTATGGCCAAGGTAGAGATGAGATTCTAATGATTTCAGTTTTCCAATTTCTGGTGGTATTTCGTCCAATTGGTTTCTACTGATATTGAGCATTGTCAATTTATTCATTTTCCGAATTAATGGAGGAATACTGGTGATTTGATTCCGGCTCAAATTCAGTGACTGTAAATTAGTAAGGTCGAAAAGACCATCTGGTAAGAATCGCAATTGATTATTTGCAACATTTAATTTTTCAAGTTTTCTTAAATTATTTAGTTGGGATGGCAAAGTCAGAATCTTATTGCCATAGATGGAAATCATTCTCAATTGTTTCAGCGTACAGATATCGGCACCTATATGTACCATTTTGTTGTCATCTGCATCCAGGACCATTAGCGATTTTAAATTTTCCAGGTTAGGCAGATCTCCAATTTTATTACCCGCGATTACCAAATTCCTCAGTTCCGATAGATCGCTCAAAGCTGCTGGAACTGATGTGATGTCATTACCGGATACATCCAGATAACGTAGTTTCTTAAAGGAAAATACCTCGTCAGGAATCTGTGTTAACTGTAAGTCACGTAAGCTTAGTCCGATGACCGACTTGCCGGTTACGTAACAGGCAACCGCTTCTTTTGATCGATCCTGATCTAAATCAGTTTTAGCGATGGCGAGTTTCTTAATTTTTTGGGAGGAATTTAGATGGTGGGATAGTAGGCTAATAAACTCCTGCTCGGCAGAAGACATTTCTACTGAATCTTTCATTGGTTTTCTTTTAAGGTTCTTAACACTATCAATACAAATATAAGCAATTGCCGTAAATAAAATTGAGTTATTATGTCGAATCGAGACTATAATGGTTGTATGTAAATTGTTTTTTCCAAAAAAATGAATGATGGAAAAATGAATGCCATGTAAGATTATTGCCATTATGATCACTTACGCAATTTAGACTCAAGTATGATAGCTAGGGAAGTTACGAGCATCCGGGATCAGCGTACTTTTTAGCAGAGTCAGGAGAGTTAAAACACAAAATAGGGAGCTACCCTGAAATGGACAGCTCCCACCTTCCCGCCGTTCTAAATCCCGCTATCACTACAATAGGATTTGTATGAGATCCCAAATTTGGACAGAAGTACTTTCCTTCTTCTCGATCCCACATATAGGATAAGGCAGGATTAACGACACGTATTAAGGGTACCTCTATTTACCTCTGGATGAGGAATAATTTAAAAAAATGCGAGCCAGGCAAGACTGGAGGAAGAAAGATATCCGTAGCTACCTGTCTGCCATAGCCAGGCAGGCCCGTCTGCAATGGCATGCCGGGCAGGCGATCAACGAAGTAT
>JABDLW010000295.1 GCA_013001805.1 Saprospiraceae bacterium
GTAGGAATACTGGATCGTGGACATTTTTCGGAAGGTGAGCCTTACAGTCATGTGGATGTCTTACGCAAGATTATTGAGGACCCGGGTTTTGTAAACGTGCAGAATATGCCTATGGTAGACGATCCCGGAGGTGAGGCTACCACTTTTGATATGATCTGTGCTTTAAGCAATAGGAAGTGGATAAATAGAGTTGATCTGATCAATATCAGTCAGGGGCATTATGCTTTTGCTCCCCATCCCATTCTTCATAAAATATTAAAATGTCTGGATAAGATCATAGTCTGTTCGGCCGGCAATGATCATCTTGACAATGATCAAACCGGGCATTGGCCATCTAATTTTTCTTTGAATTTAGATCATTTACTCGGAATAGCCAACGTCGGTCAGTCACTTACATTACACCCAACTTCTAATTTTGGTAATGATTCAGTGACTATTGCAGCAAGCGGAGAATTTGGGGCTACCCTTTTTGGTACATCCTACGCCACTGCCTGGGTTTCGCGGATGATCGCCTTAAGTTATGCTTTGAACGGCAGAAATGATTTGACATTGGCGGAGATCATCGACCAAATTCGACAAATATATCAGGTGCAATTTAACACCTCTGATCAGACACTCTCGAAAGTGAGATTTCTTGCCGTGAAAAAATGATCGGGTACAGATTTCTTGGCAGTCTATTAATCTTTCTAATATCCTATTTTGCAAATGCACAATCCTCCGCATTAAATTTAGACCGGATTGAGCAGAACTGGAGACTGGATTCAGCTAATGGAAATGTTCCGGGCATTTATGAAAATGCATTGCATATCTGGAATTATCAAATAGACAGCATTTCTGCATCCTATTTGCAGCGGTCAATTAATGTTTTTACCCAACTCCATGTAGATAACGATACACTGATAGGACGGTGTCATGTTTTATTAGGTTTGGCACTAAGAGATATCGATGTGCAAAGGTCGATTCAGTCTCTGACCCGTGGGCTGGTTTATTATAAGAGATTCTATCCACCCACACATATTCGGGTACATTCGGTATATTTTAATCTGGCAGATAAATATTATTTCGTACAAGATTTAATTAAGGCTCAACTCTATTGCGACACGGCCGTCGCGCTACAAATAAGTCAGCCAAAGACCTACAACTGGCCCCGGGTTCTTAATTTGCGTTCTCGCATTTTTGGATATACCGGCGATATGAAGAGAAGCTTGTTATATAATACCTGCGCAAGACCTTATCTTGAAAAATATTCACCGGATGACCGGGATTTCTATATAATAACGCGGGCTGGCATTTATCGAGATCTGAATCTTGCTGAAAAAGCGTTGGAGTCTTTAAGGTTAATTCCCCCTTCATCAGATTTAGTCTTTTATAAGTACTCACAGATGGCACAGGCCTTTATTGCCAGGGGCGAAATTGACTCGGCAATTATTTACCTGGACAAACAATTGGAAGTCGACAACTTGACTGCCAGTGAGGAAAATTGGATTTACGCAAATAAAGCAAGTGCCTATGAAAAGATCGGTCGCTATGAGTTGGCCTTGTCCAGTTATAAAAATGTTAACCTTAGCGATGGTGACGGTGTAGACAGTATAGTTCACTTGAGTCATCTGAGCCAGATAAGGAGTAAGACGGGGCAACTTTCTGAGTCGATCCGGATGGATCGTAAATTACTACCGCATTTTCTCACGAATGACCGAATCAAGCCATTCGAAATAGCGACATTCCTTGCTAATTTTTTGGAAAAATTGGTCCTCAGCTACCAAATGACTAATGATACGGTCATGCTGGCTGAAGCCGTTCGAATTTCACAAAAGGCAAACGAAAGATTGCAGCTCTTAAGGCAGAACTCACCATCAGTTGTTTCGAGGCAGCACTTTGCTGCCAATATGAAATCCTTTTACGATAGCGCCATTAAAATCTGTAACAAATATCATGAATTAAATAGTTCGCCTGAGCTGGTCACTCAGGCATTAGAACTTATCGAAGCCACAAAAGCCCTTGTTTTAGTTGAAGAGTTTACCCTGCAGCGAGCCGAAAATAATCAACGTCTAAAATACCGGACTAAATACGAAGAACTTGAAAACAGGATGAACCGGCAAGAGGACCTCGAAGCTCAAATTGCGCTCAGCGATAGCATTTTCTTTTGGCTTCAGAAAGAGAGTCAGGAAGCATTTACGGAAGATGCGGAATACACAGCACTTGTACCTGACTTTTCAAATTTCAAAACTCAAGATGATGTACTTTATCTCAGTTATTTTCAACACCAGGATACCTCTTTGTCGATTATTGGAATTGGTGACGAAATAAGCTTCTTTCGTCACCTGGGCCGGGAGAATTGGTATGAGCGTATGCTGCAAATACTGGCAATTATTCGCGACTTCTCCGAGGATAAATCAACGGATTCCGCCGAAATGGGGTCGACACTCTTGCCCTACCTGATCCCAATGTCTCTATCTGAAGTGCCCGGGCGATTAGTAATTGTACCAGATGGCCTGGTAGCGTACTTCCCGTTTGAAGTGTTGTGCCGTGAGGATGGTAAGTTTCTCTTTGAGGATGTGGATATTTCTTATTCTTTTTCTTTGGCTATGTTAGATCAAATCTCCAAATATCCTTCGCTGAAGGGCCAGCCTTTATTACTCGCTCCGTTTTTTGATGCTAATTTTTTAGTGGCTGATGACCTGACACCAGGACGGAATATTAAGTTTGGACCACTCGAATTTAACCGTCTGGAGGCATCGCAGATTTTTAACATCTTGAAAAGGGGACATTTGTTTTTAAATGAACAAGCTAGTCCAGAGAATTTTTATAATTACTGTGAAACGAGTCCAATTATTCACATTGCAACCCATGCAATCGCTTCGCATGAGAGTGAACAAAAAACTCAAATCGTATTTAGCGAGGAGGGTAAACCTATACTCTTATCCGATATTTACAACAGTAAAATTCCGGCAAACATGGTAGTGATGAGTGCATGTCAAACCGCGGTGGGGAGGTACTCAGCGGGAGAAGGGGTGATGTCATTCGCCCGGGCTTTCACCGCGGCGGGTTGTAAGTCCGTCATTGCCTCGCTTTGGGCGGTTAATGATCAAAGTACGGCAGAAATAATGATTTCTTACTACCGCTATGTCCGTAAGGGAAAAGATAAGGATCAGGCACTGCGCCAGGCCAAGTTGGACTATATTGGAAATTCCGATCCCATCGGACGCCATCCCTACTTCTGGGCGGGTTTTGTAGCAATTGGTGACATGGAGCCATTATATGCTAACCCCTTGCACTATTGGATTTTGGCTGTTCTGTTCCTCACGGTGGTATTGGCATTCTTTTACCTTCGATGGAGAATCACTCGTCCGGATCCAATGCGAAATAATTCGCAAAAGCCACTTAGGCTATAGCTCAAGTCCCAGACAACGAATTGACAACGGTTGCGAAAGTAGGAGGTTGTCAGGATTCTTTCTAATGACCTGAAGTTCCATTTTTCACATTAATAAAAAACGAAATATATCCTTTGCTAGATAGGGTTGAGAAGATCAATTGTATTATTTTAGCATTTCCCAATTGGGAAGCTATGAAAATTAACTTCAATTTATTGGAAAATTAAAAACAGAAGTCATGGATAAATCTAAGTACCTAATATTTCTACTCGGCATTATGCTGGCCACAAGTTCATGTGTAAGTAAGAAGAAGTTTCTGGCAGTGCAGGATGATTTGACCAAAGTTCAAAAAGATCTGGGGGACTGTGGTGTAGACTTGAATCGATATATGAACCAGCTCACGGCTTGCCAGCAAGAGAAAGATCGCATTAGTGCCAGCCTCAAAAGTGAGCAGAGTAATTCATCATTACGAGAGGAGCAGATTAGGGACTTGAAAGATCAGATTACCGACATCAGATCTCAGCGGGATGCTCAATTGCAGCAAGTAGAGGGCCTGACTCAACTATCTCAATCGGCAAATAAGAACATTGAGGAAACATTATCGCAGCTGGAAACTAAGGACCGTTACATACATTTATTGCATGCTGCCAAAAGCCGCACAGACTCCATTAATCTCGCTTTGGCGGTTAATCTGAAAAGCGTACTGGCAAAAGGGCTGGAAGATGAAGACATTGAAGTTAAAGTCGACAAGACTGTGGTATTTATCAATTTGTCTGATAAAATGCTTTATCGCAGCGGTAGTGCGGAAATATCTGATCGGGCGAATGAAGTGTTGGGCAAGATCGCCACCATCATTGAATCCCGGCCTGATGTGGAAGTCCTGGTGGAAGGTTATACTGATAATGTGCCGATTCAAAATCAATGCATGCAAGACAATTGGGATCTCAGCGTAAAACGAGCCACTTCTGTAGTGAGAGCTCTGCAGGAAAATCATGATATCGATCCTAACCGGTTGATTGCTGCCGGACGTGGAGAATGGAATACACTGGCAACTAATGATACGGAGGAAGGCAGATCGATTAACCGGCGAACTCGTATCGTCATCATGCCTAAACTCGATCAGTTTTACGATTTGCTGAATCCCAAGATGGCAGCGAAGTTAGCGGATTAGTTTTTTCAACTATTGATGCGGAGTATATTTAAGTGGTAAATCTGAGAGCAAACGTTAGATTACTATTGGCGTTGTTCCTTCTTGCTACATCATGCACATCAGGTATTCATGATCAACAGGCGGAAAAGCCTCCCAACGTATTGCTCATCTTCACCGACCAGCAGCATGTCAATATGATGAGTGCCGCTGGGAATCCATATTTGCAGACACCCAATATGGACCGGCTGGCCGCGAGGGGTGTGCTTTTTCGGCAGTCTTATTGTACCTCACCGGTTTGTGGCCCGGCGCGCTCCAGCATCATAACCGGGAGAATGCCTCATGAGACCGGAGTGGAATGGAATGGAGACTCCATCAGGCAGGGCATAAAAAATGCCGGTGAGATTTTTCGGGCCGCCGGATATGAAACCATATGGGGAGGAAAATGGCACTTGCCGGAAAGTTATCCGCTTAGTGAGGGTTCGAGGCAAAAAACCATTCGGGGATTTGATCTTTTGCCATTTGCTTCGAATGGGGAGCGATGGATGTTGGGCTCTGAAACTGACCCGCCACTCACAGAGGCTGTGGTAGACTATCTTTCCCAAGATGACAGGGAAAAGCCATTTTTCTTAGCGGTTAGTTATCACAACCCCCACGATATTTGCTTTTATGCCAGGAAAGACGGTTGGGTCAGCGAAGAAGACTCCTTACTAGAAATCCGTTATTATGATTTTGAATACAAATTGCCCGACATTGTCGCTACTCATCCGGGCAAGCTTGAGGACCTGCCACCACTGCCGGTAAATCATCCTGTTGATGATAATGAGCCTGCTTTTCTGTCTGACAAGCGAAAAAAGCATAAAGAATACGGACTGGAAACCCACCTGGCCAATGAGGAATTTGGTGATTTGGAATGGCAGGGATACTTGAACGCCTACCACAAGCTAACCGAAATGGTAGATTATGAGATAGGTCAGGTATTAGATGCCCTGGAAGGAAGTGGTCTGGATGACAACACCATCATTATCTTTACATCTGATCACGGTGATGGAGCGGCCGCCCATAAATGGAGTGCCAAGCTCAGCCTTTATCAGGAGTCGGCCACAGTCCCTTTGATTATATCCTGGCCGGGTAAAATACCCCAGGGTCGGATCGATGAGGATCATTTGGTTTCTCAGATTGACATTTTACCGACCCTATGCGAGTATGCAGGTATCGATCAAGACCACGAATTTACGGGTAAGAGTCTTGATCCCATTTTATCTGATCCGGAATCAAGCTGGCGGGACTATTTGGTCGTGGAATTGGCTGACTTTAAACCGGATCAAAGTCGAAAAGGCCGGATGGTTCGAACGGATCAATTTAAGTACAATGTTTTTTCCAGCGGTGACCGCAACGAACAGCTATTTGATTTAAAAAATGATCCGGGTGAAACCAGGAATCTTGCTTATGATCCGGATTACTTGCCCTTCCTTAAGCAACATCGCATATTACTTAGAAGATGGATGTCCGATACAGAGGACAACTTTCTTGTCGATTTTCCGGCTATGGACTAAGGTATTACATCTGCTGTTAAGCCAATTGTCGTTTCCACACATTTGACATCCCGTAGTCTTGTTCACATTTGGAGATTTCGAAAAAAAACTGGACTACCTGAGAAAAAATAGATCCCAGGTGGTCCAGTGATATTGTCAGGGAAAGGTCTGTCTTGAGTTAAATTCAGAATCAAACTAATTCGGTGGGGGGAAGACGGCGAGCTGAGGGTCAAAACATTGAATGCCAAAACCTGGTCCACCGTCAAAAGAGTTGGCACCATCATTTTCCCCGCAATTGCCCAGCAAAGTATGGGTTTGACCATAAAGTACATCAGGGTCACTCGAAGCTGCGCCATGATATTTAACAATCAAGTGCACTTCTGCACCAGCTGGATTTGTCAATGGAAAATCAATATCTGATCCGAGGATGATCGTTTCACTGCGTTCTTCACCGACCCGAATGCGATCGCCAAAGTTGCCCACTCCATTACTTTGAACAATGCCCCCAGTGGCCCATACGACAGCGGTTTCATCTCCGAATAGATCGGGTTCTCCACAAAACCCGCCCGCAGGGTTTGGCGTAGTACATATATCTGTATTGTTAAATATAATGTACCAAACTGTATATGCACCGGCAGGTAAACCGGTGGTGTGCATCTGAAACTGAATGAAGTTTTTCCCTCGCAGCAGATGGACATTGCTGCCTTTTGTAGGTGCGAAAAAAGTGCCAGGCACGAGCAGATTTGTTGGTCCTCCGAAGGGGCCTGCCGGCATAAAGGGCCCGAGTTGAGCATGCTGAACAACAGCTCCGCGTTTGTGTGTTGTTTCGAAATTGCTTAAATCCGTTTGGTCATGTTGAGAAGCATCACTTGGAGCAAGAGGGTCGGGTGAATCTTTTGCACAGGCAAGCACGAGTAGCACGGTCAGAAGTGCAAAATGTTTGAATTTCCATTTCATGATTTTTAAGAATTATAGGGTTAACAATATGCAGTTTATCTGGCGACGAAGTCAACCAGTAAATCAGGACACTACCGGTAAGTCAGGATATCCTAAAGTTAGTGTTGTAACTACCAGGGTGACCCAAAAAAATCTCCCAAATACCCGGAAAAATCGTTCAGGCTGAGTGCTTTGAGCTCCAAATCATTTGATATCCAAATTGCCTTTTCCAATACCGTATTAGGATGCAAACCAAAATTCGAAAAAAACAGTCGTTTGGCCTCGGTGCAATTGCTACTCATGGATCATGGTTGATAAGCAGATCTCAAAATGATCCTCCCAGAGTATCTCGTTTTGCAGCAAGATCTGAGTTTCGTGCGCTATTCACATTTCTAAAAGCAAAGGTTTTTTCTTTAAAGTTTATCGTTGTATGCACTTGCTTTAGGAATTCGTAGCCCAAAACTCCCTGTACGGTCTGACCGGGACACAGGGACTGGAATTTTTTCTCTTCACAGAACAAGGTTTTCATGGGCTGGCAAACTATTTCACCTATTTCTAAATCAAAAATAGTTCCGGCATCGGTTTTTATTTCTTTTTTCCCCAAGCCGGCCAAGTTTTGCTTATCCCACTTTATTGAATTTGCAGCGATATTTTTTAGGCATTCCTCACCAAGAATATTGGGGGCTGAGC
>JABDLW010000756.1 GCA_013001805.1 Saprospiraceae bacterium
CTTAAATACTGATCACCAAGGACATCAGTTATGGCAAATTTTTCGCCTCTGGTGTTAGTAAATGAATTCTTGGTGGTATAACCCCCTACCGAGATGATGGAACGTGCTGTGCCACCCAATTCACCCATAGTCGATCTCGGATTCCCTCCACGGACTCGGATTCCATCGATGAGCTCACCAGCACCAATGCCGGAAAGATCCGTAAAAAATGCCTCCCCCGAATTATTGGCAGCATAGGCATGAATGGTACCTCGGTTTGCCTGAAATCTGATTTGTATAAAATCGTTATCCAGAAGATTATCAAAATTGGTATCCTCACCCTCCGCCTGTGCTGTATTGTCAATGTAAAACTGTGCATGCGGCCGGTTATTTAATGCATTAATCTCAATCCCACCCTCATAATAAATGGTATCTCCTTCCAGATCAATTAATTTTCCACTCACAAAGGAAACTGGATTGCTGGATAAAAGGACTTCACCTGAAACTTCCATGGTCTTGGTTTGAGGATTGAAGACTTCCAGACTTACTTGAAAGTCAGTTCCTGCTTCTCCCCAAATATCGACCAACGCTTCCCCAGCATTGATCTCATCCGGCCAAACAACATAACTCAGTATTTCATTCTCCGCATCAAAAGTGTGATCAAAGTGCAAGTAAAATCCACTGGCATCGCCCTCATTTCCCACTGCACCAACGATAATTCTTCCCGGACCGGACATTGCATCAATCGCCTGGTCGGAAAGTGATGAACCATCATGTGGTCCGGTATGATGTCCCTGGCTGATATTGACCACTGCTGCCTTGCCCACCGATTCAGCATATTGAAAGATATAATTGATCCCATCTATCACACCCGTATTATTTCCACTTACACCCTCACGAGCATTCAGGGAAACCAGTACAATCTCACTTTCGTATGCCGCCCCACGGTATAAGTCTGACAATGACCCTCCACTTCCTGCGGCAATGCTTGCCACATGGGTACCGTGTCCGGAGAGAGATATATCTGTTTCTGCATTAATTATTGTTTGTTCTTCAGTTAGTTCTTGACCATAAGAGTAACCGGGTGGATGATCTCCTGTCAATGTATTTTGCTCCCATACTTTTTTAATTCTCAGTGCTCCCGTTTTCGGATCGCAAAAAGTGGGATGGGTGTAGTCAAATCCGAAATCAATAATACCAACCACAACACCTCTACCACTATATGCCTGTGATAAATTTACCCCATCATGCACTAAATCCACCTTGGAGGCAACCAGGGCTTGATCCAATTTAGGATAGATGCTCCTGGCTAGTTCAACATATTTGATTCCGGGCATTTCGATGACCTCTAGATACTGACTCAGTGGAATATGTACAGAATAAATATCCCCCACTTCGGTATTTATCTGCACATTGAATTCTTTGAATTTACCTGGATCGAAATATTCATCAACTTTTATTAATGCCGGAACGAAGTACTCGTCATTATTTTGGCAGAGAGTGTATTTTGTCCTGAGTGTAGATAGAAGCAGATCCTTCTGAGCGTCTAAACTAAGCTGTGCCGCTTCTATGGCACAATGCCCGGGCTTGGTTTGCGCAATTAATAATCCAGCTGGATCATTTATTTGATCGGACAATTCACGCTGAGCGGAAGACGATAATATGGTGAGAAACAAGAAAAAATAAGAGAATAAGGTTTTCAGGTAATTCATAGTGTAAAGCTTATCAAATTTTAGAACTTCTGAAATGAAATAGTAGCTGATTCTAGTTGCCCTTAAAAATAATAAGAGAAATTAGACCAGTGCTCACCCTTCGGGGGGAGATCTTTCTTTATCCGATTTTTCATGTAGGTCCCCAGTGAGCTTTATCTGATTAGAATTTTAGAATCATCACCAAACGCACTATCAAATCAGGCTGAGTACTTTTAACTCACATCCAGGGGACAGGCAGATTAATACAAATATTTATCTACATCCAGGGAATTACCGATAGTCATACTGGCAGTATGTATGAGGAAGATGCGATAGGAAATTTTGAAAGCACTATTTTCGTGTGGGCTCAGTGGCACTATATGACATTTTTGGCAAAAGTGCTTACTTTGGCAAATCAAAGGCACAATATTCATTTCTCGAACATTCTTTATCCATAATAGTGAAAATGATAAATACTGGAACAGCACCGAAAATAAAATTTTGGGTAACCCTTTTTGTTATCGCAACATTTGCTTTTACCAATTCCAATGTAGATTTATCGAAGCAGGAAGTGAAGTCGGCAATGAAAATGGCAACTGAGTTTATGATGTCTGAGGTATCAAACCGTGGGGGATTTTTGTGGAAATACTCCGCCGACCTCTCTGAACAGTGGGGTGAGATCCCAGCTCGTAAGTCACAAATATGGGTTCAACCACCTGGTACGGCAAGTGTGGGCAGTGTGCTGCTGCAGGCGCTTGAGGTGACGGGTGATTTAGACTATTTGAAGCACGCCGAGCGTGTTGCGGACGCTTTAATTTGGGGGCAGCATCCCTCGGGTGGGTGGCACTATCTCATTGACTTTGATCCCGCTGGGCTTGCAAATTGGTACGACGATGTCGCTTCCGAATGCTGGGGCTGGGAGGAGTATTACCATTATTATGGTAATGCCACCTTTGATGATGATGTTACCATCAGCGCCACGCGATTCATGCTCGATCTATATCTTAATACTCAGAACAATAAATACCAGGAGCCACTACTTAAAGCGCTGGATTTCATCATCCAGTCACAGTATTCCAATGGTGCCTGGCCACAGCGCTTTCCGCTTAAAAATGAACACAATAACAGTGGCCAAGCTGATTATACCTCGTACTACACTTTTAATGATGACGTCATCCATGGTAATATTATGTTCCTCCTGGAAGCTTATCAAAAACTTGGTGACGAAAAATATAAAGAGGTGGCACATCGAGGCATGAATTTTTATCGGCTAGCTCAGCTTGCTCCTCCTCAGGCCGGATGGGCCTTACAATATGATCTTAATATGAAACCGGCATGGGCTCGTAGTTATGAGCCTGCTTCCGTTGCATCCGGACAGACAGTCCGGAATATTACTGACCTTCAGACATTCTACAAAATCACCGGTGATCCTAACTTTCTAAATGCAATTCCCGCTGCCATTCAATGGCTGGAAAGCTCGGTTATTAATGTTGACCCTACCAAACCATTCACGCATGCGACATTTTACCAACTCGGAACCAATAGACCCCTTTATGCTCATCGCGAAGGGACAGGCATTGAAGACGGCCGATATTGGGTAGATCACGAGCAGAAAAATTTTCCTGGCCATTATGGAATGCTCAGGAAAATCGATGTGCCGGCTATAAAAAGAGAGTATGAACGGGTTCGCCTGTTGACGGCAAAGGAAGCACATGCCGAATATCAGGAATTCATTAAAGCCAAGATGGAAGAGGGAAGTATTGACAACGATGAGATTCGGAAAATTATCTCGACCCTGGATGAGCGGGGTGCGTGGCTCGAAGATTTGCAGATTCCTCACTATCCCGATGTGGTAGGTCACCCACGAAGAATAGTGAAGGGGATTAACACGCAAACATACATTTCCAATATGCAGAAGTTAATGGGATATATCAATAAAAAATGATGTCAGGAAAAGGCCTCTTTCTGACCAGCCTGCTTCAGAGTGGCCCATACCATTGACATGTAAAAAATCCACCCATAGGCTCGCGATCCCATTGTCATTGGGACAATAGCAGTTGTAATCAGCACTACATTTTATCTGGTTAGTATTTCCGCTTACAGAGTGGTTTCGGCTTCGGGCAAAAACTTGAGTAGCCATAAAATACCTATATTCCAACAGTTTGGCATCTCTTGAGCACAGAACTAGATGAATCAAAAAAAAGCACCATGGC
>JABDLW010000780.1 GCA_013001805.1 Saprospiraceae bacterium
TGAGGATCAACGAAGTCAGAAACGATGAGAACGGCTTATGATTTTGAAATAATAAATTAATAGTAGGAAAAATCAGCGCAATTTGGGTATTTCAACATCCTCCTAGGTCAACCCCTAACCCAGACCACCGACCCCATTAAACTCACCACTGTCGCTGCATACTGACCACCACTATTGAATCCTTTTAATTGGTGGATGTTGCTTTACAAATTCAATGATGTCTTCTTCATGATCCGAAAGAAAAAGTAACTTTTCATAGCGTCTCCCGCGAGCCAATCGCTTTAATAGTGGAAACAGCATGGTCTCATACTCAAAATAAGTACGGCCCAAAAACATCATCGGACTGTAATAACCGTAGGTGCCATAGTGGTTCTGTGCCGCATCCATAAAAATCTCTTGAGTAGTTCCGGCACTTCCGGGGGCAAAAATTACACCGTGGAGGCAGATGGCGAGTAGCGTATCTTCACGGATACTATTGCTAAAATATTTCGCAATAGCCGGTGAAAAGACATTACTGGGCTCATGTCCGTAAAACCATGTTGGAATAGCAAGTGATCTGGTGCTGCTATTAGCCATATCATGAACTTCCAAAGCGATCCTGGTAAAATCAGGGTGAGAATAGTGAGGTGCTCCCGCAAGATGGGACAGGACATCCTTTAATGCGGCATCTGATTTATGAGCAAAGTAAGCGCCCAGGTTTGCAGCTTCCATTATACCAGGACCGCCACCAGATATTACCATATATCCTTGCTCAGTTAAAACTTTACTTAACCGGGTTACCTGGTGGTAGTAGGGATCAGTTCGCAGCGTACTATGACCACCCATGATACCTACACATTTGTAAGCCGGCACTCCGTTATCGTTCATCGAAATGTACTCCCTGAGAGCATCATCAATGGCATGATCGTGAATGCGTTGCCAAAGAGCTTCATTAATTTCGGTATTGTTTTTATGCCTCCTAAAGTGTTGGTAGATTTTCAGATCCAGCGACTCTGGATCACCGTCCAGGAGCTCAGCCCAAGTGTACAAACCAGCTCGTAATGGGTTGTACGGAACTCCTTCAGGACGGTCAATTACCAATGCTCCCTTCTCTATTAAATAAAGCTTATGCTCAGGTTTAAAGTTGCAACCCAGGAAGGTAGACCCTGCCACATCGAGTGTTTTCCAGTTAATATGTACACCTGTGAAGTCAATCTGTTGCACAGTGCAGTTACGCAAGGAATAGCCATTTCTGAGGAAAGCCTGCAAGGATTCTATTTCCCTAATCATTTATCCCGGTACGATATTGAGTCAATCAAAAAGCTTATTATCAAATAATTATGAAACTAATTCCAAGAATGAATCTTACATCCTTCATCCAATTCATAAGTATGCAGAAGTCCCATTAGGTTGACTCAGCACGCAATAAATTTGCTTTAGTGTCTAATTTTTGATTTATTTTCTCTTTTATCCAATTTGCACTGGCTATTTCTTCTTTTGAGTCCACTAACTTATCCAGTAATGCCGAAATTTCTGACTGCTGATGGATCTTCAGTTTCTGTAATTTAATTGTGTACTTAATAAGATTTACGTAAGATTTTCTCCTGCCTTCAGAAATGGTGTTTTTTCGCCGGTGAATAAAGACTTTAAAACTCTCGGCCAAAGCGTAGAGCGCATCCCATTCTTTTAATTCATAATAGGTGGCAAAAAGCATTGTTTTTGCTCCAATATTATACGTAACATCCTGATAATCTATTGCTTGCAGTAGATTTAAAACCCGATTATAGTCTCCCTGATAAAAATGCAATTGTGCTAAATTGTAGGTCACTGCATTATCACGATATTTCTCTGGAATGTACCATCTATACTCTTTTATAAAGTGTTCCGCCCATTCAAATTCGCCGAGTCGGAGAGCGAGCACAACCACGTTTTTGAAGGTCCATTGTGAAAGTTTCTTCTTGTCAAATAGCAACTCCTTAACCAGAGACTCTTTATACATTTCAAACGCTTCCCGAATGAATTTACCCTGCCCCTGATTAATCCGGCGGTTGCAATAATTTAAAGCGGAAGTATACATTTCCTTCATTTCGGTCGCAGGTAATAGGGGACTATGCTTTTGCAAAAGTCCCTTTAACGCGAAGTAATGTTCCTCATTGTCGGGATGCAGGTGCGACAAAATGATCTGATAGTAAATCTGCACCAATGGAACCCCGGAAAAGCCACCAGCTTCAATCAAAGAAATAATCTCCTCGATTAAAATATTGTTATACTGATGTTTGAGGAAGGTACGCCGGCTCAATACCTCACAGAAATAACGGAGCTTTTCAATTACATAAAAATGATCCAGGTTTTCCAGGATGGCATCGATGTTACTGATCTTAAATCGCTGTAAATTCGATTGGCGCACTTCATAATCATTTTTTTCAATCTGATATTGATAAAAGTAATATTCCGGCCCTCGTTCTGGAAAGCGTTCCATTAGGGTTTTTACCCTTACAAAATTAGTCTTGTATAGTGGCTGCAGTGATTTATCACTCAACGCTTTAAGCCGGGTCGAGGCCTCCAGTAGCACGTCGCCAAAGTACGCCTCACTACTCAGAAAAGACTCGACAAGTTGTAGAGCATCGTTACAAGTTTTTCGAAAACGCGGATCTGTGTAGGGCCTTTTAGATCTCAGATCCTTCCAAATGATTCTTTTAGCAGGCAGAGGCAGCTCGTCTTTCAGGTGTTGTACGATTGTATTT
>JABDLW010000786.1 GCA_013001805.1 Saprospiraceae bacterium
AATCAGCTGTCTTGACAGCTGGTTCTTTTTTTATAGTGCCACGCCATGTCTTGGGCAGAGGATTTACCGCTCCAAGCGATAAATTGGGATTAGCAGCCATTGGTGCAGGTGGAAAAGGGAAATCTGACATACTGAATGCCTGGAATAAAAGGACAAATGAGGTGGTAGCTCTTTGTGATGTTGATACGGGGCAATGCAAAGATTCCATATCAAAATTTCGCAAAGCATCATTCTATCACGATTACCGAAAGATGTTCGACGAAATGCATAATGACATTGATGCGGTGACCATATCCACTCCTGATCACACCCATGCCGTCATAGCCATGGCTGCTATGTCTTTGGGCAAGCATGTTTATGTGCAGAAACCACTTACCCATGATATTCATGAGGCACGGATGCTGACGGAAACAGCAAGAGAAAGGAGGGTCGTCTCACAAATGGGCAATCAAGGTGCATCAAACCCAGCGCAAAAACAAATGGTTGAATGGTTCAATTCCGGCATTATAGGTACAGTTGACACAGTCCATGTTTGGACAAACAGGCCGGTTTGGCCCCAAGGTATTCCAGCACCCTCGGAACTTCCGTCTTTACCTGATACAATGAATAAAGAGCACTGGGATCTTTTCATCGGGCCGGCAAAAATGGTAGATTATCATCCTCTTTATCATCCATTCAAGTGGCGGGGTTGGTGGAATTTTGGTACAGGTGCTCTGGGTGATATGGGCTGTCATTTAATTGATACACCATTTAGAGTTTTGCAGCTGGGATATCCTGAAGAAGTGCAATGTAGTGTAGGCCAGGTATTTACAAAAGATTGGGTACCCGAATATATTCCGGAAGGATGTCCTCCATCTTCGCGTGTGGAAATTAAATTCCCACGATCATCAAATAATCCTGCCCCGGTAAAGTTGACCTGGCATGACGGTGGTTTACGGCCATTTCATCCGGATCTGATTCCCGCCGAAGATTTCATAGGAGAAGAGAATAGCACCAATGGAGTGCTGATGATAGGAGAAAAAGGCATTATGACCTGTGGCACTTACGGCCGGAATCCCAAAATTTATTTGAAATCCGGAGAACAGATAAATATGCCCGAGACCACAGATAGCGAGCTGCCTGAGTGGGGTCATCAAATTTCCTGGACAGAAGCTTGCAAGGACGGCTTTGACAGTCCAAAACACAAGAGCTTGACTTCATCTTTTGATTATGCCGGACCCTTGACCGAAACGGTACTCATGGGTAACCTGGCAATTCGCAGTTACATGCTTGGTGAAGAGACAAAAGATCGACGGGGTCGATTGGATTTTCCCGGTAGAAAAAAACTGAGATGGGATGGTGCGAAGATGAAGATTACCAATTTTGATCCGGCAAATCAATTTGTTCAGAGGGATTACCGAGAAGGTTGGAAGTTGGCCTAAGTTTCGCTGGCGACCAATAAGTGGGAGTAGCGCTACGTCCAAGCTGGCCTTTCTCAGTCATTAGCATAGCCTTGCATTAGCAAGGATAACTGTTCACCACGTTAGCAGGCATGTGTGCGCCTACCTGACCTGTTCGGCTGAAGATGTCCTAGAGCTTGGTTAATAGCAAATTTTTCCAGTAAACTTTAATGCCACCTCCGCTATGGATTTGCAAGGCAATATGGCCTTTCCCTTCAGCGATCTTTTCATCGGTTAAATCGATCATCTGAACATCGTTTAGCCAGGTTGTAACCTGACCTCCTACAACCCTGATCTTCATGGTGTTCCACTCACCAAACCTCAGGTGTTCGTCAAGCTTCGGATCGGGCTGTATCAGCCAACCACGTCCATATGATTCATAAACCCCACCCGAATTACTGCCGGGAGGAGCAACTTCGACTTGCCAACCTGAAATTTTGGTGCCATCAATCGTCGATCGAAAAAAAACGCCGCTATTGCCATCTGCTCCCTGTTTAAAGTCCACAGAAAGCTCAAAGTCATGATAGACATCGTTGGTGCGCAAGTAGCCATATTCTGCATCTGGTCCGCTCTCGCATACAAGTAATCCGTCCTCCACATACCAGAGCTCGGTCCCGTGTATTGTCCATCCATCCAGGTTAGAGCCGTTAAACAGTGATTCCTGGGCTTGAGTCATGAGTACCGTGGAAATCATACATAGCATGCTGGCAAAAATTCTCATAGTCGAATGAAATTAGTTGCGAACAAGATATCATTTAATCGAGATATTATTTACCGCAATAATCAAACCGGGAAAAATAAGTGAATCTACCAGCCTTAAAATCATTAACAAAGTGAATGCCAGCACCGCAGGTGTCCCCGCGCCCCAGCTAATCATGCATGCCTCCCCAGGCAGGCATGGTTGCCATTAAACTGTGTTCAGCTGGACAAGTACTGATTGACATTGTCCCCAGACATCGACCCAAAAAAGAAAAGGGAGCCACATTGACTGTAACCCCCCGCACCATATATTTTGAGTGAAAAAGCTTATCCAGGATCAACTACTACCAATGAGCGGGTTTTATTTGGTCATTAGGACCTCCAATGTACGCACCTTAATACGCGGATCATTGGGATCTTTCACCGAACCAAAGTAGCTGACTATTTGCTGGTCTGAGTCATAATAGATATGCCGTGCGGCAATATTGCCTTTTTCGTTTTTCGCAAAAGTTACCCTGCCATCTCTGATAGTACATAGCACTGGATATACACCATCGGATGTCCTTTCCGTAGCATAGAAAGAGATGGTTCCTCCAGCTGTTCTCTCGATTGGTCCCAATTCCATCGAAGCTCTTGGATCAGCATTTACAGGCCTTTGATAATAGTCGGTCGATTTTATTTGTCCGTTAGGACCTAAAAGAAGGACGACAAAACCGTGATTTATCTTTGTAGCAATAGCATCATCAACACTTGCTTGCATCGTAGCACCAACGCCGACGTTCTCATCTACTTTATAAACCATAAGTAC
>JABDLW010000803.1 GCA_013001805.1 Saprospiraceae bacterium
CAAGTATCCCGTTGAATGGTTCCTGTGTTCGGATCTAGCGGACCGGGCCAAAAATCATTGGCATTAGAACTCCGGAAGGTTTGCGCGGCCAGTTTGAGATTGCCTACCGGGTCAAAACCACCCAGCCAAACCGCCCCGGCAAAGATGGAAGAAACTTCATCCAGGCCGGATGCCGGATCTACTTTGGGCACAACATACTTACCATTTCCGATCAGATCCCACCATACATCTCCTCCTCCCAGCAGCCGGGCACGCACGTTGTTAATCGACATATCAGTGGCTGATCTGGAAGAGGCACAGTCGGCACGGTAACCAAATTTTACATTATCCGCATCAATTTTTTTACTTCTAGGATCCAGAAAACTCGGAGGATATTTAGCATAGGAAGGTAGTGATACTGCACTCAACGCAATCAGCAGTATCCAGGAGATATTTATTTTGAATTGAATGTTCATCATTTTAAAAATCGAAGCGTAAACCCAGGTAAATACGTCTAGGCAAATAAAAGTTATTCGGACTCGCAACCAGCCAGCCGTAGGCATCCCGGTATGCCGCTTCATCACGACCCTCATTGACGACAATTTCGCCGGTGCCAGAAACATTTTCCAGCGTAGAAAGACCATCAGAAGACAATAAAAAGCCGCTATCATAAGGAGATCCACTGACCGAGTACACACTTCGGACATTCTTGGCATTCAGTAGATTCAAAACCCTTAGCGAAATATTGGCAAAAAATGGTTTATCAGGCCGTGATGATGGAATGCGGAAACTCTTGTCCACCCGCATATCAATAGTAAAAGTCCACGGTTGCCTGGCACCGTTAATCGAACCAAAAAATCCGCTTCCCCCGAATGGCTGAGCTCTGATCTCCCTGGTATATGGGCGGCCAGAAACCATGAATGATTGTAAGTTGACGCCAAAATCGGAAAGTATGTCCTTGCCGAATAAAACGGGTCCATTGTATGTCCTTCCCGATCCATATCGATAATCAAAGGTGAATTTGAATGCATGGCGCTCATCACGATCCAAAGGAAATAATGTGCGAAGATTGCCTCGCGTAGTTAACCCCCTTTGCGAATTGACATCCGAACCAGTGCCGTCAGCAAATTGCAGCGTATAATTGGCCTGAATGGTTGTGTTGGTCGATCTTCTCAAATCGTATTGCAGAGAAAATCCTTTTACGGTACCAAAATCGGAGTTTCCGATGGTCACATAATTGCTTATGGGGGATGGGATAAACAGATAGGTACGCTGTTGCAACATATCTCTTAATTCCTTGTAGTATGCATTGATTTTGAGTGCGGACGAATTGGATAACTTCTGCTGGAATCCAACCTCGTAATCAATGGTTCTCTCGGGTTTTAGATTTGAATTGTTTAACGGGTTGCTTGCGGTGTACGTATCGTCTTCAAAATAATACCATGTAAGCGGTGTGGCAATAGAATTTGATGGAGGCCTTTGCACCAATACATCATAATGGGCAAAAAAGTTAGCAATATCAGAAATCGGAAATGATACTGCCAGTCGCGGCATCCAATTGACTTGAGGAGTGTAATCCTCAAATGAATTGTTAGGATCAAAATCATTGCTCTTGATATTATTAACTCTATCATCGTATAACTTGGGGTAGACAATACCACCGCCAAAGATGATGTTGCCGTCATTGGCCGGAGTACCATTGGCAAAATACCATTGATCCCCTTGGCGAAAAGCTTTCACTTCGCTGCTACCCGGATCCGTGATGTACACCTTAAAGTCGTCGCCAACATTATTCGGTCGATCACCGCCAACTTGACCATAAAATGTATTGGCATCCATGATTTCGTAAAAAGAATAGGGATCACGTAGCACTTTTGTATTGGCATCATAACGATCAACCCGTAGTCCTAACCGGAATATAATATCACGGAAGCTAAATTTATCCTGGATGTATGCCGACTGGTAAATTGGTTTGTTAGGTCCCACAGGAAAATCTCGACGACCGTCAGGACCCCTGCTGGTGAAAAAGTCTTCAAATTCGACATCATTGCTTAAGACATTACCCAAATAGTCGTAACCATAATAATTTATTATGCGTTGATCAGTCAGTTCCAGAGGTGAAAACAGATCCAGTGAAAGTTCGTCCGGACTGATTCCATCTACATTTACGTACTCGGTTAAGGGTACTCCTAACTTATCCCGAATGGCCTTGTAAAATTTGAGTTCATCATCTTCAACAATCAGCTTGTCAAATTCTTCAAAGACCAAATTTGGTATAACTACACCGGCGAAAGACCCAACTACTTTATTGGTATCGACTCCTATGATATGTCTGTTTGCCTGTAATCGAGCTACTTCCCAAAGGCCAAATGGGGCCAGAGCCCAGGAGCGATTGTACGATTGCTCATGTGTAAATCCCAATTCAATCGAGTGTCTCCCCTGATCTGATCCCCCGGGTAAGAGGTCGAATGATGCATTGGCCCCAAAAGTATAGCGGTCGGATACAAATCTATTAAAGGAATTGTAGACCGTTCCGACATTATTATGTAAGCCCCAGAGAGTGTTTGTGGAATTTGAAGTAAAACCATTGTACGCTCGATACTGGTTAAAATTATTCTGCTGAATTCCCAGATTATAATTGGCGAGAACCGGATTATATTGAGATGGACTATAGACATCGTTGAGCGTTTGTAAGAATCCGGCATGGGCCACACCATTTATAGCGTTTGAATAGGTGGACTCTCCTTCCACCGGGATCCAACTGAAATCGAATGTTCCCACATGACCGTATCGAAATATATTGTCCTGATGGCGTAAATCCTCCTGTCGACCATCTGCCCGCTCATAACCTGCCTGCAGGGTATAAGCAGCGTTCTGGATTAGTTTAGTTCGGGAAGATCTGTTATCCTGTCCTTGACTACTACTCCCCAAGCGGTGGCGGAGACGTATATTGGCGCGGTAACGGGCATCATAATCGATCGGATTATTTTCATAATTGAGTAATAACCAAGCTGATGAAGGGGTAAATTGATCTTCAACATTTCGATATGAACCACTGAGAGTCAAGTCAATGTTCCTGGTTATCTGAGCATCCAGCTTTGCTGTCAAATCTACTGACTGGAACTCCTCATTGGGTCGGGCTTGAACCGTTTGCACATCATTATCATGGAGAAATTCGCCTGCGGCAAAAGTCGAACCCCCTACCGTTCTGGTCGGATTTTCTTGCAAGCTCTGCAATACATCCTGCGGGGCGACAAATCGATCAACTGCACCGGGACCATTCTCTTCTTGAAGTACAAATCTGCCTGCTAAACGATAGCCAAGTATTGACTTCCCAGCTTTATTACGCAATATGGGGCCACTGATATTGGCATTGATTTCATTGTAGCCAAAGGCATCAAGGTACTGCGATGTTTCCAGCTCAAGGCCACCACTAAACAAATTGGAAGGACCTTTGGTGGTTATTGAGATAATTCCTCCCGTTACATCTCCGTAGCGGGCTTCGATACCTCCGGTGATCACTTGCATTTGATCAATCTCTGATTGTGGAACTAACGAACCGAAGACCCGGATGCCATCCACGTAATAGTCTGTAGCATTGGTACGTGATCCCCGGATAGCGACACTTTCTCCATCTCTCGAACTAATCCCGGCCGTGGTTGCAGCAATGGTCGTTATACTTTTTGTCGGTAGATTTCTGATTTGCTCAGATGTGACAACACCTCCTGACGTCGTATTATCTTGCTCTATCAATGGTACTTTATAATCGGTCACCACGACTTCATCGAGCACCACCCCTGCTGACATCTGGAGATCAACTTTGTTAACTTTTCCCGCCTGAACCAGAATCCCGGCAACGCGTTGAGTCTGATAACCTACATAACTGGCCTCCAGATCATAAGTTCCCGGATCAATATTAGAAAAGGAGAAATTACCGTCAAGGTCGGTTTCGATTCCTAAAGTGAGTACTCCATTTTTGTACAGAGCCACGTTACAAAACAAAACGGGTTCGCCGCTTTCCGCATCCGTGATTTTACCCTGCAGAGAAGTCTGACCTGTGAGTAGAGTAACGGAACACAGAAAAAGGGCAAGGAATAAAAAATAACGTAAGGCTCTTCTCATAGATCTTTGCGAATAACTCTATAAAATAGTTAAGGTCTTATTCTAAACGTTAATTTTTTGATTTTGTGGCTCAAATATTTTTTAACAGACCGGAATTGTCCAGTTTTGTCAGCAAGACATCAGCAATTCTCTTTTTCGATTCCAAAGTCCAACCAGCAATGTGAGGACTTAAGACCACTTGCTTCAGCCGGTACAGTTGTGAATATAGAGATTTTTCCTCTTCGGTAAATGTACTTGGTTTTTCATTTTCGAATACATCCAAACCGGCACCTGATACCTTACCAGTCTTCAACCCCTCGAGAAGATCCTGAAGCTTAACCGCCTTTCCCCGGGATGTGTTAATCAGCACAAAGGGTTTGTGACAAGCGTCGATAAACTCGCTGTTAATCATATGATGACTGGTCTCGTTCAATGAAACATGAAGGCTAATCACATCCGCCTCGTTTTGTATCCTGGTCAGGTCACCACAGACGGAGATTCCATTCGCTGCACTAATTGGCTTAAACCGATCATAGACCAACACATTCACATCAAATCCAGCTAATTTGGCGGCAAACGATGGTCCGGTGTGCCCATAACCGATGATTCCCACTGTCAGACCTCCCAATTCACGACCGCGATTTCTTTCTCTCTGCCATATTTCCTGCCGCACTTGAGAATCGGCTTGCAACAAATTGTTAAAGAGACATAATAACATACCCACCGCGTGCTCCGCCACAGCATTGCAATTACCCTCAGGAGCGGAAAACACCTGGATTCCTTTTTCCGCAGCCATATCAAGATCAATGATTTCCAACCCCGAACCGAGACGAGCGATAAATTCTAGCTTATCAGCGCGTGATAGGAATGCCTGGTGGGCCTTAATCTTGGAATTGATCACGATCCCTTCATAAGCATCTATTATCGAAATAGTATCAGATAAACTGATTTCAGGCATGTATTCAACAACATAATTACGTGTGCGCAGGCCTTCGATTAATGAAGGGTGTACATCATCAGTTATCAACACTTTTTTCATTGACCAGGTATGAATTTTCCAGCGAAAATATGAATTGGCTGATCTTAAATCGACTTAAAAAGTACCTTCTTTTTAAATGGGTCATATAAATTTTTACAAATACATATCTTTGCCGCCAATTAAAACATCTTCCAATTCATGCCAAAAGATCCCTCGATTCGTTCCGTCCTCATCATTGGTAGTGGTCCTATCATTATTGGTCAAGCCTGTGAATTTGATTACTCAGGCTCTCAAGCTTCCAGATCTTTACGTGAGGAAGGTATTGAAGTGAGCCTTATCAACTCTAATCCAGCGACCATTATGACCGATCCGGTCACTGCGGATCATATATACCTTTTAGAACTGACTGTGGATAGCCTGATTCAGATTCTTGAGGAAAGACAGATCGATGCTGTGCTTCCCACCATGGGAGGACAGACCGCTCTCAATCTAGCTATTGAAGCTGGAGAGCGGGGAGTCTGGGAAAAATATAATGTCAGATTGGTGGGTGTGGATCTCGCAGCCATTGATCTCACTGAAAATCGCGAGTCTTTCAGAAAGCTAATGGGAGAGATCGGGATGAAAGTGGCTCCTTCCTTCATTGCTAATTCATTTCTCGAAGGTAAAGAAGCTGCTCAGAAAATTGGCTTTCCGCTGGTGATCCGGCCATCTTACACCCTGGGAGGAACTGGAGGTGGTTTTGTGCTTGAGGAAAAACATTTCGATGAAGCACTACGTCATGGATTAAATTCATCTCCCACTCATGAAGTGCTGGTTGAAAAGGCTGTCTTTGGGTGGAAAGAATTTGAGCTGGAGCTCTTGCGTGACAGTAATGACAACGTGGTTATTATTTGTACCGTAGAAAACCTGGATCCCATGGGAATTCACACGGGCGATAGCATCACCGTAGCACCTGCCATGACGCTATCAGATACCGCTTACCAGCAAATGCGTAATGATGCGATAAGGATGATGCGTGCGCTGGGTAACTTTGCTGGTGGATGTAATGTGCAATTTGCTCAAAATCCAGAGACAGAGGAACTGATAGCCATCGAAATTAATCCCCGGGTATCACGATCTTCCGCTCTGGCCAGTAAAGCAACGGGATATCCCATTGCCAAGATCGCTGCCAAGCTGGCCATTGGATATACCCTGGATGAATTAAAAAATCAAATCACCAAAACAACATCCGCCTACTTCGAACCCACACTGGATTATGTGATCGTAAAGATGCCCCGTTGGAATTTTGACAAATTTTATGGCTCCAGTCACGTTTTGGGATTGCAAATGAAATCAGTGGGTGAAGTGATGTCGATTGGTCGCACATTCAAGGAAGCCCTGCAGAAAGCCTGTCAATCACAGGAAAACAATCGCATGGGTCTTGGTGCTGATAAAAAAGAATGGATTCGTACCCAGGATATTTTAGACCGGCTTGAACAAGTGAGTGATGATCGCATATATAGGGTAAAAGATGCTTTGAGATTGGGGGTGCCGAGAAAGTCGATACAAAAACTCACAAAAATCGATCCCTGGTTCATCAATCAAATCAAAGATCTGGTTGATATGGAAGCTAAACTCCTGCGCTATAATGTTGCTGAAGACATTCCAGCAGATTTCCTGATTGAGTTAAAACAATCGGGTTATTCAGATGCCCAGATAGCCTGGATATTGCGTATCAAAGAGGAAGAAGTGACACGGCATCGAAAGAAACTAGGCATTACCCGCACTTATAAGATGGTAGACACCTGTGCGGCCGAATTTCAAGCGCAAACTCCCTATTT
>JABDLW010000805.1 GCA_013001805.1 Saprospiraceae bacterium
AACATGGACTTAGATGCATCCCAGTATATTTTTTCCCCAGTTTTAAATGCAACATTTCCCATATGGGCATTTATGGCAGCTACGCTTCCAGACACGATTGGCGTTTTTAATATGGAAGCATCATCGGTACGAATTGATTGCACAAAATTGCTGGTATGCAAATCCAGATAATTCACACCTTCTGGTCTTTTTACCGGTTCGATGAGCCGCATGAGGGCCTCGCCCTCAGTACTATATCCCTGAGATTCATTTTCCCGGATTACTTCAAAACCCTGCCTATCGACTACCAGTGTACCATTATTACCAATGTAGGCTATTCCCTCTCTCCGATTATACGGACCGTTATCGATGCCGGTAGCATGTTCCCAAAGCATATTAAAATTCTCATACTCAAAAATTGCCTGTAGTGTATCCGGGGTTTCCGCAGGATCATCCGGATAGGCTAGCTTACCACCGGATGCCATAACTGATTTCGGTGCATCAGCGTTCATGGCAAATAAGGCGATATCAATTTCGTGCACTCCCCAATCGGTCATTAGACCACCGGCGTAGTCCCAAAACCAACGAAAATTAAAATGGAACCGATTGGGATTAAATGGCCGCTTGGGTGCGGGACCTAACCACATGTCGTAATCAACTCCCTCGGGTACGGGCTTATCTGGCATAGCAACCATTGGTTTCATCCAACCCAGATAAGCCCAGGTTTTTACCAACCTGATGTTACCCAGGTCTCCACTACGCACAATGTCAATAGCTTGTTGATAATGCGGTCCGCTACGCTGCCACTGACCGATCTGAACTTTCAGTTTCGGATGAGCAGCAGCAGCCCGGCGCATCAGGTAGGCTTCCTCAATAGAATTGGCCAGGGGCTTTTCACAATATATATGTTTGCCAGCCTCCAGGGCATCACAAAGAATCTTACAGTGCCAATGATCTGGTGTTCCTATCACGACTGCATCAACCTCCTTGCTAGCTAGAAGATCTTCGTAATTTGCAAAGGTGGATACCTCATTCGAACGTACTTCGGCGTAATCTTTCACCCGTTTTGCCACTACGTTGGCGTCAACATCACAAATGGCTACGCAATCCACATCGGCCATTTTTAGCAGGGACCGAATATTCGACCACCCCATGCCATTACACCCAATCACCCCTACACGTAGTTTATCAGCAGAAAGATTTGGTATATAATTGATAAAAGGTACCGCACCGGCAACCACAGAAGAGCGAGATATAAATTGTCTCCGTTTCATAACTTAGTTGTTCATCATCGTCCGAGAAAGATAAGAAATAAAATACGTTGTCTGCACTAAGCATCCCAATCAAATAGCCACTAGTCTAGTGTGGTCTTTTCAGCAGTACTGGCGTGATCATGTGTTACATACCATTTGCCATCAATTTTTTCTATCACATAGGAAATCCACATCTTATGAAAATATGGTTGTCCATTCCTTTCCGGTTCACCGTAGTTTGCTTCAACCAGAGCATGGGCAATTTTTTCATCACTTGAAAATTCAATTATTTCCATATTCATGGTCCAGCTAGCATCAGCAAACCAGTCTACATGCATACTATAAAACTCAGTAGATGTGGTTGTTGTCGATCCATCGGGCAAGATAAGACGGTAAGCGCCATCCATCTTAAGCGTAAATTTCAGACAAATGGAATCTTTATTTTCAACCGAAGATAAATGCCTTACCAAAATACCCTGAGCGTCGTTATTAAAACCTTGCTCCAGAAATGCATTTGATTCGATCAATTCAAATTCAGTAGCATCTCGAATCAATTCACGTAAAATATGGGCATGTCCCGCACCAAAAATTACCAAAATTCTTTGTTGCTCCTCTTTTCCCTCGGTGATTCTGTATAGATTGGTAAAAATTCTGGCATTGCGAGTATACCATTCAGTCAATACATTAGTCCCGGGAAAGTCCGCTCCTGATCCAATTTGACAGCCTGCCACATAGATCTGATGGCCTTCACTAATGACATCCGGCCTATTTAAACTGACCAGTTGGTCACCTATGCTCTTCCCGCGTATTTGTTCCTGCTCATCATCCATCTTTTTTTGCATTCGTTCCATTTGCTGATTCAGCCAGTTTACCTGTCCATTTTCTTTGGCATAATCCAACATTTCCTGAAAGGGGAAGATGCCCGGTTCGTCAATATTGTAAATACGATCGTGCTTCATTCTTTTTGCCAACCTAAATCCCAATTGATGCCCCTCCCATCTCGTCAAGGTAAAATTACCCGCCAAAAAGCTTTTATACTCTTCCCGGGTAAGGGTATCTCTCGCAGTGTCGCGAAAAATTTCGAGCGCGATCATGGTTGGGTTGAATCTGGCAATCTGTTCGACAACCAGATCGATTTCTTCTTGCTTTTTTGTTGTAAGTACATCATCAGCTTCAATATTAAAAACATCGGCACCCGGGTTATGCATATGATAACTTCCCAAAACCATAATTTGCGCTCTGGTATCTGGAATCTGGGCATTCAGCGTACTGGAAAGGAAAAGCAGGAATAAAATGCGCGGAAAGTGGATGTTCATACTCGTGTGGTTACTATGCTTTTAAAGAAAAAAGATAAACGAATAGTAATATATTAGACCTTATATCAACTGGAAACGGGATCAAAAATGTGACGATACTTTCGTAACCAAAGGATGGATAAAGCAGTCAAGAGGATGATGGCAGAAGACAATATCATCGTTTGGGACCCGATGAACAACAGTGCCAATAAAATCAGCAACCACCTACCTGCTTCTAAAAAATAAGCCCATTTTCTCTTATCAAATAAACCGCCCAAATTCATCGTTGTCAAAACAATATATCCAGCAATTAGCCCTTGTTGAAATCTGGAAAATACATTCAGGTTAAATAAGAATCCGGAAGTGATAGCCAGTATTAATAAATATTGAAATAAAATATAATAATTTAATCCCAGAGGTATGCGAACATCATATACCACCTTCTGTTCAGCATCGATTTCTTTAGGCATGCGGTAACCGCCCAGGTAATCCGGCAGCCATCCAGGTTTGTTAAACAATAATTTAATGCGATCACGCCATTTCATCGGTTGATTTAGATCCCGCCACATATCAGCGTACCAATCAAAATTAGCCCAAACCGGATTAAAGGATGCCAATGGTTTCGTCACACCAAAAATCACTTCTTCCTCTTCCGCCTGGAAAGTACCAAACATCCGGTCAAAAATAATCAAGGTGCCCCCGTGATTTTTATCGATATATTTTGGATTACGGCCATGATGTACACGGTGATGTGAAGGAGTATTGAAAATATATTCAAACCACTGCGGCATCTTATCAATTGCCTTGGTGTGTATCCAGAATTGATATAGGGTCTGGAAGGCACTGATGGTAACAAAGGAAATAGGATTAAATCCTAGCAGTGCCAGCGGAAAATAAAAAGCCATAGAGACAAAACCCTGGAAACTGGATTGACGCAATGCTACCGACAAATTATATTCTTCGCTTTGATGATGTACAATATGCGTTCCCCAAAATATATTGATCTCATGCGCCAGCCGATGAAACCAATAGTAGAAGAAATCGATACCCACAAACAAAGCCACCCAGGTAAAAACATTTTCATTAATCTCGAAGAGCCGATAGTGATCATATATATACACATAACCAACAATGAGAACCGTCTTACTAAACACACCTGAAATTTGCTGTACAATACCGCAACTGATGTTTGCCACTGCATCATTAAACCGGTACCATCCCGTTTTACGTAAATTGGTTATCAACAACTCTACTCCAATCAAAATAAAGAATACCGGTATCGAAAGGACGATGTAATCCATGCCATAAAGATAACAAATAGAGACCTGATGGAAATGGACTGATCCCGTTTCGTGTAGTCATTGCTGCTCCTGCAAACCAAGGGAGTTTATTCGAAGTGCATAAAAAAAGGGAAAAAGTCCCTGGGTGGGCACCTTTTCCCCATAACACACTCAAATCCGTAGTAGAATGTAACTCTTACGGTTTCAGCACAATTACATATTTTCAATTTTCGTGCCATAGTTGGCTGGACAAGAATTTTAACAATTATTATTGATCTGCATCCTGCCTCCTCAAGTAGCCAGATATGGTGTAAGCTGTAATATAAAAAACACCGGATTATTTAGTGTATCTCTGCCAATCCAACTGAGTTAATAGAGGGTCCATATTTACTCCTGAAGGAGATTGAAGATGAGAGATTTTGAATTCAACACGGAATCTGCAGTGGAAATGCAGATCCCTGTCAAAGGATTTGTCAGGCCTGGCTGGAGCCAGACAGCCACCCACTTTTCACTCCAATCTGATTGCTTACTTTCCATGACGGTGCTGTAGCTGCTCTAAGGCGATGCCTGAAACTATTTTCATTCCGGGATGTGTTATAATGAAAAGCAAAGCAATTATGGCAAAACCAAAACAATGCAAGGGTAAGACAAAGGGAGGTAAAAGGTGTCGCCGCAATGTATTTGGCCAAACTGAATATTGTTATCAGCACGAATCAGATGCAAAGCAGGAGAAAACTTCGGAAGCAAAGGAGAATCCAGTGACATTAATGGGAGAAGATGTGCTTATGCACAATGGGCAAGACACATTTCCGCCCAGAACCCGGCAGCATGTTCGTGAAGATGTAATGTGGGATGTTATTAAGATTGGTGCTGTAACGCTGGCTACCTATTTGACCTACCGTGTATTGAAGGGAATTTTAAAGAGAATGTAATGAACAAGTTTATCCTTGATGAAATAAGATTTCTATCGGGTCTCACCGGATAATTGCTTTCGTGCCCATTACCCATTAAAACCCCAATCGTTTTAACGAGAATAATTCTTTCTCGGCAAAGTTGGATTGGAATTTTGCGTATGGATTCCCTTCAATCCGCACTATGCCTTAGCATAACCTATGCATAATTTGACGATTGAAAATCAATAGTTTGTGTAGGATTTATCGAGAACCAAAATGGTGATTTTCAATATCAGGGTTTAACCCTGGCTGACGCCAGACAGGGCTGACGGTTCAAAATGACAAGAGTAACTAAATCACATCCACAAACCGAACCACGGCAACGCCTTTATTAAACCTTATCACTTTCAAGGTCAAAAAGCCCTTTCTCCAACTGGAAAAAGGGCTTCTTAAAACTACAACAAACAATTTCTTATGGCGAAATAACCATTCGCCGGGTCGCACTGTATTTGCTGGTCTCTAATTGATAATAAAGTAGACCGGTTACGTTGAGATCACTATATTTTAATTCGATTTCATGGAAACCAGAGTGATACTTTCCTTCTATTACCTTTAGTCTTCTTCCCTGAATATCATAGATTGACAGTCGCACGTTATCCGTTTCGGGTAGATCAAATCCGATCAATGTATTAGACCGGAATGGATTAGGCCGATTTTGATACAACTCGAAATTAGTGGAACTAATCATCCGGGAGCTTAGGTCCACTGGTTGTTCATCAGGATTGAGTTGAACACCGGTTTTTGTGGAAGGCTTGATTGACATCTTATTTATCGAATGCATTTGATTATGCACCATGCCGGCTTGGCGATTGACATCACAAAAGGCCACAAAAGTATCGATACACATTCCAATATTATCGCAATGATCTTTGAGGGATACCTGCAACCGGTAGCGACCTTGTGGCAGATTTAAAATGTCCAGTTCCATCGTATCACGGATATTGCCGGGCAACATCGTAAAACCACCCCAAATAGATGTTGGTGGGTCACTCATCGTATCGAGAGAGAATTCATACATCAAGGTGCCACAGGTATCAAAAGTGAAAAATCGTGCCTGCACATTATCAATACAATTACTCATAAAAACTGTGTCATTGACCTCGCCCACAAACTCAATACTGCAGGTGGGTGCCGTTGTATCAGTCAAGACGATGATCTGTGTAAATGAATCTGCCACCATATTTTCATCAAGCCACCAATTGGGCTGCTCGGTATTTCCATCACACCATTCAGCCAGGTACCAGGTGCGCCAAATGATGTAGCAGGCAGTGCCCGGGTTGGTTTGAGTCAGCATTTTGTCCTGATGCGCTATGCCAATTACGCGGCAGTTGTCATTAAAAATGTATTCGGGTTTTCCAATACTATCCGGATGCGCCGGTCCAATGACGTTTCCTGATAGATTCGGATCAAACTCCGGCACACAAGCCATCACAATGGTGTCGGGTGGAAGATTAAATAATGATTTGCTCAATTCACAATGATTCACCAGAATGATGTCCTGTTGCTGCGTCACGGTGTCAGGCAATTCGTTGCCACAGGTTTTCCATATCTTGAAAGTACGCCGGATTGTATCCAGGTTGCAGACACCCGGCAAGGTGGTAACCGTTTGTGTGCAGTAGGTATTCTCACTGCAATTTACTGCAATAATACCCTTGCTCAAAGGTTGTGTTTCCTGATCCAGGTAGCACACAGTAACCATACTGTCCTTGGTCATAAAGCTCATGCTAGCCACATCATAATACCGCACCTGAATAGTGGTCGTAGAGCAGCGACAGATCCCACGATCAGTAAACATGATCTGAGGATCAATAACTTCTCCGTTAGCATCCACATATTGGCTCATGGCATTCAGCCAGGCTTTCTCATAACCTCCCAGAACGCTATTGAGCAGTGCAAGTGCTGCAGAATCTCCAACCTCCGCCTGGTCTACAACGGTGGCCAGTGGCACGGTGCCGGTTAAGCCGGGCAGTGTGTATGCGCTATCTGTTTGAAATGCCGTGCAACTCATTTCAACCTCTGGCGTTATTGTCGCTCCGATACTTCCGAGAATTTTATCTTCCACCAGGATCTTGGACCATTGAGTAGACCAATTGCACCAATAATCCATCACCAGGAGCTCGACTGTTATCTCCTGGCAGGCATCCTCGCAAGTGAAAGGTACCTTCTCAGCCCATCCACCTCCGATCTGACTGACAACTTCGAGATCTGTGCCAGGATAGAGACCTCCGTAGAGTACATCAAAATTCTCCTGCGTCAGATTTCCCTTGCAAGCTACCGTTGCATACCGGCAAAGGTCATAGAACCAGGATTGATACAGTAACAATCCACAATCGCCCATCATCATGGCAAAATTGTCCAGCGCTTCCGCATAATATGCCTCAAATTCATTAATAGCTGCGTTGGGTTGGACAAACTTGCACCAAATGGTATCCATTTGTGGTCCGGCGACATCGTGAAAACGAATACTATCACAGAAATCTGGCCAATGCGTCTGCCAATCAGATCTTCTTGCCAGGATCAATTCAATACCACAATTGTCAAAACTGTTGTTGTTGATTTGGCTGGCGTTTATGTAACCAAGCTTTCCGGGTAATTCTAAGGTAAGTCCAGGATGGGCAACCGCAGTAGGTGCCATTTGATCGGCAATGATGATGGCACAAGTGTCCGTGCCCACATTAAGACATTCATCAAAGGCCTCCAAGGTAATCAGATAGGGCTCCGGCCTGAGAGCCAGACTCAACTGAGGCACATCGATTTCCCATAATCCACTAACTGCATTAAATACGTAATTAAAGGGACCGAGCGTGTCAACCATAGCCTTGACAATAATGACTTTATTGCAAGTGTCACTCGCAATCACATCGGGCAGTACCATACCCATTGATGTACAATCCGCCCCAGCAGAAAGAGTAACCGTCGGATATCCATTTATCGTATCAACATGATGACCGAATCCGCTCAGGTCACAAGAAACCATAGGAGGTAACGTATCAATTTCGGTAAGCCAAAACTCACAGGTGGCATAAATAGGCTGGCCATTCCCTCCCTCAATCACTACTGAGCTTGCGCCCATCGGCAACGTGCAAGGCCCGGCTACATCCGTTCCATAGCAACTCTGATGCACGGTCACGGTGTACTTTTTCAAACTCGTACAGCCAGAGTTCTGAAAGATTAAAGAATCGACTTTCACCGAAAGTCCGCATTTTGAATCTATAACCGCTGCCTGGTAATTCTTATCCAGGAAGAAAATTGTGTCACAATCCATGTTATTCATTGGATTGGGTAAAAGCAAATAAGGTCCTCCCTGCACTTTTGGACCACCGCAATAGATCGTATCACTCTCTACACATGCAAACGAAGCAGGCGACAGGGGTGGTAATCGTAAAACATAAATCGTATCCATCGCTACAGCACGGATGCCATCCTTTGACTCAGCCCACCATTGCCTGATGATGGTTTTCGCTGTATCCTGCATACCCAGAACACAATCGTGTATTGTCACCCAATCGCCCCCGAAGAATGGGCCTTTGACCTGGCCTCCACAACTCTGCATGGCCATTGGTTTGTATGGATACGCATCACTTGCCGGGTCTATTTTTAAAAATGGGTCATTACAGTAGACAGTTCGGGCACTGTCGCTGGTGATGAATACGTCCCTTTCGCTTTTCAAAGTGATATTGGTAACACACATCATACCCTGAGGACAATTGGGGCCATTGTACCAAACAAGTGCCTTAATATTCTGTCCAACATGCTGAATTCGCAAGGTATTGTCAGATATGATCAGGCCATTACCAAAGCTTAATTGCACCTTGTAGAAGTCGGGCCTGATGAGAGCTAAGTCATTTTCCTTTAATAATAGATCTGGAGTGATCAATCGCATGCAGTTTGGATCCAAACTTAAATTGATTGCCTCATAGCAATCATTGGTAGTACAGATAAAAAGCAGGTTGGGATCATCGGCACCACCGGTATCCCCCAGCACTCCAGGATTAGTACCGGCCGGATCTGTGCCGGCATCACTGGTGTCCGTAACAGTTGTCATTACATCTGATGAATAACCACCAGCTATTGCCTGGTTTTGCACCGCGGTTTTGGCATTCATGGCATTAAAATCGAGCGTTAGCGTCATGCTGATGGAAAACTCTTCACCCGGGGGCAAAACACCGCTCATT
>JABDLW010000825.1 GCA_013001805.1 Saprospiraceae bacterium
GGCCCGGCACCAGACCGAGATCTACATGGTGTACGATGACCATTATCTATACGTAGGCACCAAATGTTATAGTGCAAATCAAAACTACGTCACACCCTCTTTGCGGCGTGACTACAACTTTTCCGGAAGCGATAATATTAGTGTCATGTTTGACACTTACAATGACGAAACCAATGCCTTTCTTTTTGGCATGAATCCATTTGGAGTTCGGCGCGAGGCATTAATCTCTAATGGAGGCAGGCAGAGATCTGACTTTGCGTCATCGTGGGATAATAAGTGGTTTGGTGAAGCGAAGACCTACGAGGGCTATTGGATTGCCGAATTCGCCATCCCTTTTCGAACATTACGATTTAAGCAGGGAAGTGAAAAATGGCGTTTTAATAGCTATCGCTATGATACCCAGGCCAACGAAATCACTACCTGGAACAACATCCGTCAGAATCAAATCATTATGGACCTGGGCCACATGGGGGATTTGATCTGGGAGGAACCTTTAGGAAAACCGGGAACCAACATATCGATTATACCTTATGTGACTTCGGGGGCCAGCCGGGATTATGAAAGTGTTGAAAATCCAGGCACAAACTGGAGTTCGGGTATAGGGGGTGATGCCAAGATTGGAATCACTTCCGGCCTTAATCTGGACCTAACCGTCAATCCGGACTTTTCTCAGGTGGAAGTAGATGACCAGGTAACTAATTTGGATCGATTCGAAATATTCCTCCCGGAAAAACGACAGTTTTTCCTGGAAAACGCTGACTTATTTGGCAGTTTTGGCGGCAGGAGGACAAATCCATTCTTCTCCCGTCGCATTGGAGTAGCCATCGATACAGCAACCGGACAAAACGTTCAGAATAAAATTCAATTCGGAGCGCGCTTAAGTGGAAAAATAAATGACAATTTGCGGGTTGGACTGCTCAATATGCAAACGGCAAAACAGCTGGAAAATGGGCTGCCTTCTTTCAACTATACTGTAGCCGCGTTACAACAGAATGTATTCAGCCGGTCGAACATTTCCCTGATTTTGGTCAATAAGCAGGCTGTCGGAGCAAAATTGGAAGGGGACTATAATGATTACAACCGGGTTATGGGTTTTGAATACCGGCTCGCTACGCCCAATAATCGGTGGACAGGTAAGTTTTTCTATCACCACGTGTTGAGTCCCGAGGACGTCAAACATAAGTACTCCCATAGTGTTGAGCTTCAATATTTGACCAGAAACTACCGGTTGGAATGGGCCAACCTTTTCGTCGGAGAAGGTTTCAACGCCGAAGTAGGTTTTGTTCCGCGCCGTGATTTTCTGCTCTTAAGTCCGGAAGCACAAATATTTTTCTATCCCAATAACAAACAATTAATTAATCAACACAGTCTTTCTGTCGACCATCGTCATATCTTCAAAGTTGGTGGTGACGGATCGACTTTATTGCCAAAATATGGAGTTTCTGATCGCCAGACGGAGGTCATGTGGGATATTGAATTTGCTGATAATAGTAGTGGGAATGTCATGCTTACCCACGATTATGTGTTTCTATTGAATGACTTTGATCCCACACGTACTCAGGATGAAGGCATTGCATTAGCTGCCGGAGAAGATTTTCGATTTGATAATGTCAGCTTCTCCTACCGGTCAGATCAACGGAAAAAATTCTTTTTCGAAGTTCAGCCGAATTTTGGCACATTCTATAGCGGGAAGAGAATTGGACTGGAGGGAAGCTTAACTTACCGGTACCAACCACTTGGATTTCTGTCGGTTGACTATGCCGTAAACCGGCTGAAACTGGGTGCCCCATTTGTGCCAAGTACCATTTGGCGGGCCGGCCCCCGTATAGATTTCACTTTTACCAAATCACTTTTTCTCACCGCATTTATCCAGTACAACAGTCAATTCGAAAATTTAAACATAAATACCCGGTTTCAGTGGCGATTCAAACCAGTATCGGATTTTTTCCTCGTTTATACAGACAATTACCTGTTTGATCCCTTCAGTCAATTTTCGGTGAGAAATAGAGGCATTGTAGCCAAGCTCACTTACTGGCTTTAGGATAAGCAGCACAATAAATATGATACTATTAACCTTTTCTATAACGAGTTTATCACCAAAATAAAATGTATATGAATTCTCTAAAGAATATTCTAGTTGGCCTAAGTTTATTGCTAGCCGGATTTTCGATTCTGGCCTGCGGTTCGTCAGGCACTTCAGCAGATTCTTCGGAAACAATGGAAGAAGTTGACAAAAGCGGCATGGAATATACCAGCGCTTATGTTTGCCCCATGCATTGCAAAGGTAGTGGTAGTGCAGAACCAGGTCAATGTCCAGTTTGTAAAATGGATTATGTGGCCAATGCTGATTTAAAAAAATCTGACCATGATCATGACCATGACCATGACGGACATGACCACGATGATCACGACCACTAAAATTAAATTTATGGAGACCGGAGATTTAAGGCTCCGGTTTCTTCTATTCTTAATGCATTCAACTATGATTCGATTTTTAATCCTCTTTACCTGCCTGCTCCTGACTGGTCCCCAGTTATTTAGTCAATCAAAAGAGGACCTGGTGGGAGTGATTAAAGCCATCAGTGAAATTGCCGAGTTGGATCCACTCTTTCAGGTACAATTAAGTGAAGGACCTAGTATGGTGATTTTTAAAAATGATAAAATGGGTGCCAATCCCAATCCAGTAGAAAGAGAATTTTTCCTACTCACCAGTGACGATTTTTGGGGGTTCAGCAGGTCCGTGAAGATCATGACAGCTCAGGAGGCAGATCAATATGGTATCAAGCGTGACATGTTGACAACTTTAGGACTTAGTTTTTCCGATGATCTCTGCAATGCACGCCTTTCGGGAGGAATTGAAGTAAATGAGCAATATCTGCAAGGGTCGATTTCACTGGTTAAATCCGGTTTTGACTGGGAAGTCAAGGGAAAGCACATTATCATGCGTTGATCCTTTCTTAAAACCGGATACAAGGCGCACCTTGATGACTGGCGGATATAGTGTCAGCATAAAGTTTATCCCCGCAAGTCAATTAAATTGAGCCAGTTTTTGTATATTCTCTTTGGTAGGCAATACGCTTATTTATTACTAAGATAAATGATCAGATTATGGGTAAGGAAATAACCAGACGGAACTTCATTCATTCATCGGCTTACCTGTCAGGAGGGCTCCCATTCTTGCCTTTGCTTGAGGGATCTGGGGAAAATGCTTTCCGGGATGAAACAATAACGAATATGAAAAACGAAAACCTAATCGGAGCTTACGGTTCCTGGGCAAATAATCTTCAGGGAGAGGGACCACGTAGACTTTCATACCGCAATAAAAATCACAAAGATTTAGATACCTGGAAAAGTCAAGCTTTACCGCATATTGATGTCTGTCTGGCAAAACCTGATTTAGACTTCAAGCCGAAAGTCAACGTCTCCCGAACCTATCAATACGACGGACTCGAAATCGAAGACTTGTCCTGGCAACTTCCCTATGGTGCCCCTACTCAAGCCTATGTTATAAAACCAGAAAATGCCAATGGCAGACTACCAGCCATTTTAGCCTTTCACGATCACGGTGCCAATAAGTATTTTGGCAGGCGTAAAATCACCCGGACCTCCGACGAACAGCATCCACTGATGAAGATGCACCAGGATGAATACTATGGAGGAATGGCCTGGGCCAACGAAATTGCCAAGCGGGGATATCTGGTGATGGTTGCCGATGCGTTTACATTTGCCAGCCGCAGGGTTCTACTTGCAGATGTACCAGAGAGCATTAGGTCAGGACTTTCTGATGAAAATTCTGAGGACTCAAAAAATATTGAAGCCTATAATACCTGGGCCGCAAACCACGAGCACATCATGGCCAAATCGCTCTTTTGCGCCGGGACTTGCTGGCCGGCGGTATTTCTCAATGAGGATCAAGCCGCACTGGATGTTTTGTGTGCCCGTGATGACGTTGATGTAAATAACATCGGTTGCGCCGGTTTGTCGGGTGGTGGTTTGCGAACTGTCTTTACCGGTGGATTGGATTCGCGCATAAAATGTGCGGTTTGTGTGGGATTTATGTCGACCTGGGCAGATTTTCTATTAAATAAATCATATACCCATACCTGGATGACCTATGTGCCATTATTGGCCAACGACATGGATTTTCCGGAAATTTTGGGTATGCGAGTACCGCTACCTACTTTAGTGCAAAATGATATCGACGATTTTCTTTATACTATGCCGGAAATGGAAGCTGCCGACAAGATTCTTGCTGAAGTTTTTGACAAGGCAGGTGCTGGTGACCGCTACCGGGGAAGTTTTTATCCCGGGCCGCATAAATTTGATCTGGCAATGCAAAAAGAAGCCTTTGATTGGTTTGATCAGTGGTTAAAATAGGAGCCTTCTCTGTTTTTCAATCATGGTATTCGATTTTTATTTCAGTATGGTTTACGGTTTGTGAAGGATGGTGTACAACCTCTATCACAAAAGTCGAAAGGTCGTCGGAGCACGGTAAATCAAAAACATATGTTCCATTGGTGTCGAGTTTGCCGTTGGGTTGCCAAAAAAGCAGAGATTTGATTTGAGGACCAGGGCTACTAGTGTTGACGGTGACGGGATATCGTATGGGTATTTGTAATCCCTGAACTTCAATTCCCGGCAACCTGATTTCCTCGGGAATCGAAAATAGCGGATCCATTGTCTCTATCGCAACCACACCCCCAATATCCACCAGCTTAAGTGACCTGATCGTTTGCAGAGAAGCATAAATCTCTAGTGACTTTAGATCTTGTAAAGGCAGATTGGCCAAATAATTAAAATCACGGGTGGCGATTCCATTGATGAAGAATAAAGGGTCAGAATCGTAAAAGTATTTTAAGTCCAGTACTTCACGGAGGATTTTCGCGGTGTACGTATCGCTCTTCAATTTGCGGAATTTTAACGGGGTGGTTATTTCCTTTAGTAAGTCAACCAGTTTGCCTCGCACGCTAAAATCTTGGACATCTACCACATAGTCGGGAATTGGAACAGCAACCTGGGATACCTCTTCCGTAACGACGGTTTCTTCCAGTCCGGAAAATAATTCATATATCTTTTTCCTTTCATTATAAGATATGATGCTTCGCTTAGCTCCGGGACTAGCAACCACATTCGTAGATCCAGGATTTAATACCAATGGTGGTGAGAGACTTACATCTATATCATTCCCACCGTTATCCACGAAGAATAATCCAGTTTTGCTATAAAAAAGAGGAAACCGAACATAAAAATCCCCATCAGCATCTACCCAATTAAAACTAAATGACAAATCTGCTGGATTCGTAATAAATAGAAAAGCATCTTCCCTGGGTTTATTATTAAGAAAAGTTCTTTTCCCTTTGATTGGAATCATTTGCAGGAGTGACTCGTCACTTAAATAAAATGACTGCCTATGCACGCTGGTATGTCCATAAAAGTTTTTTTCTTTAATAGAAATCGAAACCGGATCATTAATTTGACCATTTTCAATCTTCACTGTACAAGGTAAGATGTCACGTACCCGGGCAGTGCCGTCCCAATGTATTTTTATTGTTGTGTTTTCCTGAGGAGCATCAAAAGTAACTACTGCCGGACTTTCGGCTGTTGAAATTGAACCGGATAAAACAGTAAATGGTGCATTTATTATGTTTACCTTTTCCCCGGATTTTCGCATATATACATCTGCCTGTAATGAATAAATTCCTCCGGGGATATCAAATGGAAGTTGAAAACAACCAGAAGCATAACCCTTAAGCCAAAGTAAATAATGGAGGTCTATTTTTTTTGCATCATGGACAAGAGTCACTCCCAGTACGCAGGTGTCTGGCAAATTATAGTTTGAAGAAATGCTATAATAAATGATCTGCCCCGGTAAATAATGCGGACGATCTAAATGTAACAGGGCATCCCCCTGGCTATGCATTTCGATGGCTAAAACACCAAAAGCAAAAAAGATTATGTACCTAACCGCCTTCATCTAGTCGACCCAATAATGTGGTTTATCATAACTACTATTTACCAATAACAAGCAATCACAGCATGCGTCAGAAACAGTTGCCCGAGCGCAAAGGTGAAACTGCTTGCCAGTTTCCTCCCAGGTCGCGAGATATCTCAAAGTATCAACTCCAGCGGTATAAAAATATCCCAAAAAATCTTCTGGAGATCCATCCGTCTGTGTAATATTGCTGCGTATTTGCCCCGCCGGGGAATCAAAGATGGTACCCGCTCTATTTACTCCTTTTTGCAACTCTTGCCAATACGATGCTGTTTCATTGCTGATTGCTTTTTGTAGAATCGTATAGTAATATCCAGATGCAAAACGATAATCCGCCTCATTTTCAGATACTTCGAATTCAAATACCTCATTGTTGTTTACTTCCGCACTATTTACAATGTTGATCTGATTTCCCTTTGATCCCACTTTCACATAACATGTATTGACAAAAATGAAAGGATTATCTGTCCAGGGTCTTTCAGGAAACCGGAATACCCCACTTACGTCCCAACGCAGAGAAACCCTCTCCGAGGTAGCATTTAGGAGAGAAGAATTCATTAAAAGTTTCACATATCCGTTCTCAACTACATTGCCTACATTATTGAGTTCTGATCGTTCTTCGTATCGCACAGCTGGCGTTGATCCTTGTGGTGGTGCCAGGACTTTCTGATCCAGCGAAGTAAATACACCTCCCAGGGTGGTTTTAATCTCAATATTAAATACAGCAGCGTCGGCGGTTCCTCCAAAAACATCATGAAAAGAATCTATTGCAAATACCAGACTTTGGCCATTATCCAATGACAAAGTCTCTACACCCTGATTTAAGATCCTAATATCTGCACTCTCTCGAACTGCTGGTTTCTCATCTTCCAGATCTTGTGTTCGTACAACATCAACCAGGAATCGATAATCATCGGGTCCTCGTTCTACGACGCCAGCCACCACCAGTCGGCCCGCTGGCCTCTGCGGCAGGTCCACTTCGATCGTATCGATACAACCAGTAATGAATATTAAACCCCAAAGGAAATATAAACCCCGCATCATAGCAATTCAAAATTAAAAGTCAGAGAAGGGAATGCATTGCCTAGTACCGAGAGTCTATTTATTTTTGGTTTTGACAAGTTGTCCTGTACCACATAAACTGAAAAAGCATTTCTTCGGGCATAAAGATTGTAAACTGAAAATGTCCAGCTGGTTTTAAATTTCCGGCTTTTCCGGTATCCCTGGCCCAAGGTGTACGATACATCCAGACGATGGTAGTCCGGAGCTCGAAACGCATTGCGATCCGAATAGTTTAATACCACGATATCTCCTTCTACCGGATGACGGTCTAGCGGTATGGTGATGGCCCGACCGGTAGAGTAGGTAAAATATAAGGAGATTACATTTCGTTTATTAATCTGATAATTGGTCACTAGTGATAAATCATGAGGTTTATCAAAATTGGAAGGATACCAGGTCTGGCGATTAATGCCGGCAATTTTACGTAAGGATCGGGACCAGGTATAATTGAGCCATCCATGTAACACTCCTACCTGTTTTTTGAGACTTAGTTCTACACCATAAGCCTGGCCTTTTCCAGTGAGCAACTCCGTTTCCAAATGATCGTTGGCAATGAGATCAGCAAAATCCCGATAATCAATGAGGCGGTCAATATGACGGTAGTAAAGCTCCAAACCGGTATTCCAGATGTTTTCTTTGAAGTTTTTAAAATAGCCCAACGAAAAGTTATGGGAAAGCTGAGATGGAATATATTGGTTTGAAAGCTGCCAGATACTGGTGGGAGTCGGGGTGTCATTATTGCTAATCTGATTAATATATTGACTGGTGCGTGCATAGCCGATTTTCACTGAGGTCTGGGCGTCGAATAAATAACGTGCCGAAAAGCGGGGTTGGAGCAGCGACTCTTCGTGAATGATTTTTTCATCCAGAAAATTCCTGCCGGAGATTTCCTCCAGCATTGGTTTTGCCGGATTCAAATACTCGTACATTTCCCGGGGACCTAAAAATTGATAGATGGTAAATCTAAGCCCACCTGAGATAGAGAACCGGGGGGTGACTTTAAAGATGGCATCGGAATAAACGGCTATCTCCCTGGCTTCCTCTTCCAAAACTGACGCGGGTATCACCGAAGAGGTTTCACCTTGTGGCACCACCGTACCGGGATTGACCTGGTAATTGATTAATGATATACCGGCATCCAAAGTCAGGTTGTCAAAACTAAAATTTAGATTTTCCTTTATCTTGATATACTCCGTACCAATAGATAATTTAGATGCATCATGACCGGCTTCGTCCGATAAACTACTTTGATAGTCACTGTAGATGATACTTAGGGTAGAAAATAAATGATCATTTAAAACACTGCGATAATTGATCTGTCCCAATAGTGTCTCATAATCAAACCCAAATTCATCGGCATAGGTAAACTGATCGGCACTACTATACCCACTTACCGAGATAAAATTGCGCTCATTAAAACGATGCGTAAATTTTGCATTGACATCGTAAAAGAAGGCAGAACTGGTGCTTACTTCGGGAATCTTCACGGCTTTCAGGACCCAGTCTGAGTAAGTGCTCCGTACAGAAATCAAAAAAGATGTCTTATCCTTTTTGAGAGGTCCTTCCAGACTTAGACGGCTTGAAACTACGCCAAGACCTCCCTTAAACCTCAGTTTCTGAAAATTTCCATCTTTAATGTTTACATCTAAAACCGATGCCAGTCTTCCACCATATTTTGCAGGTATGTTTCCCTTATATAAGACCGCGTCACTCAATATGTCTGAATTAAAGGCACTGAAAAAACCCAGCGCATGGCTTACATTGAAAATCATGCCTTCGTCAACAATGATCAGATTTTGATCAACTGTACCACCCCGAACATTAAAGCCACTACTCCCCTCTCCGATCGTGCTCACTCCCGGTTGTTGAAGTAATCCCTTGATGATATCAACTTCTCCAAGGAAACTGGGTAATTTTTCAATTTCGCGGATACTGACCCGAGAGACTCCAACCTCAACTGACTGTATATTTTCGTCGCGTTTTTTTGCCTCGACGACTACCTCATCTAAGAGAATGCTGCTGCGATTTAAGACAATGTCCAAATCACCTGAACCAAACACACGGATTGGGATCTGCCTTTCCTGATATCCAATGTATTGCACAAGCAAAGTATAGCTTCCCGGAACCAATTGCAATTGAAACTTCCCATCTTCATCCGTATCTGTGCCTTGTCCGATCTCCCTCACCAGCAGCGTTGCTCCGATAATTGATTCATCGGATTCTCCATCGACAATTTTCCCATTTATCACGGTGGTGCCGGAACTTACCACCTTTTCCATGTCTCCTACCAGGATTTCCAGGTCATCCACTTTATTATTGGCCGCACTGAGGCTCTGTTGCAAAGCCTGGTAGAATTCGGAGGACCTTGATTCCTGCAGTATAGTACGGTCACCAATGACAACCAAATAATCCCGGTAGATGAGAAAAGAATTTTCCGTCTCACGGACTAAGTCAAGCAACACATCACCAAAATATTGTTCGCGATAGTTCTTGTTTTCTGTCAAAACCATCGATGTGTCGGCTATAAACAATATAACATTCAAGCCATCTGTCAGACTTCTCAGTCTTTCCTGCCAGTTATCCGGTTTTAGCTCCAGATTCACCTTTATTGAGTCCAGCTGCTGCCCCGCCAAAATTGCTGAGAAGGAAAATGCGAAAAGAAGACACAAGTAATGCCGGATAAATATCATGTCATTTACCACACGATCAATTTCAATCCAAAAATCAGATAAAAGTAAACTTCCAAACCGATATAACAGAAAAAAGATATGATCAACATCGACGGGTCCGTGCTGACTAAACCTAGGGGCTGTAATCTCTTTTTTACACACACTAAATAACTGGTAATCGATACTGTTGGATAAATTCTTTATTTTCAGGCCTTGTTTAAAAAATCAAATGAAAATCTATGTCAAAATTGAAATTTGAAACACTACAGCTACATGCCGGGCAGGAAGAAGTTGAAGGAACTACCCGTGCTCGTGCAGTCCCCATCTACCAAACTACTTCTTTCACCTTCAAGGATTCTGAGCATGGTGCCAATCTCTTTGCTTTAAAAGAATTTGGCAACATTTACACGCGGATCATGAATCCGACAACCGACGTGTTTGAGAAACGCGTTGCTGCCATGGAAGGTGGCGTCATGGCTTTGGCAACCAGTTCCGGCCAGGCGGCACAACATCTCGCTATCACCAATATCATGAACGCGGGAGATAATTTTATCTCAACTACCAATTTATATGGAGGCACCTATAATCAGTTTAAGGTCACTTTCAAAAAAATTGGGATCGACGCTCGATTTGCCGACGGCAATAGCCCGGCTGATTTTGAGAAACTAATTGATGATCGTACC
>JABDLW010000847.1 GCA_013001805.1 Saprospiraceae bacterium
GTTACTTTTTCGGCCTGGGGGACTTCACATTCCGGCCAGGTAAAAATAATTCGTATCCCGGAGATGGCCCTGGGTTCCGATCGCATAATTTTTTCGGTGGACGCACTCATCCCGTCAATATCGTAACCATGTTTTCGGGCATGGATGCCCATGATGGTCATCATACACGACGTCAACGCTCCGGCCACAAGATCTGTGGGTGAGAATGCCTCTCCTTTACCGTTATTGTCCAAAGGGGCATCGGTGATAATTTTCTTGCCGGATTTGATATGAGTAGCTGAAGTACGGAGGTCTCCGAGGTATTCTGATTTTATATGCATGAATAAACCATTACTTTTGAAAATTCGTTTAATTGGGACAACATTATTAAATTGACAAACCCGGCTAAATTTAATTGATAAACCATGCGGAGAAAAATTCATATCCTCTTTCTGGCGATCCTACCTTTGGTAAGCGTGGGTCAGATCATTGAGGGGGACTATGAATACTCCAAGGAATTCACCTGGGGCGTAAATAAAAACAGTAATGGTGGCCTGATTGGAGGGATAGTGCTGAAGCACAGCAGGATCCGTAGTGAACGCATTTATACTACCTACGGCATCGAGTTTATGAATGTCAAGCATCCAAAGGAGCAACGATACACGTCAAGACAAACGGGAACCTCCTTTATCTGGGGGAAACAAAATTTTCTGTATTCGATCCGATTTCAGTATGGTCTGGAAAGGCTGCTTTACAAAAAGGCACCGCAGCAAGGGGTGCAGATCAGCCTGGGTGTCGCCGGAGGACCTACCATGGGAATCGAAGCCCCCTATTATGTCCTGACGCAAAGTGGTGAATATGCCCCATACGATCCCGACAAGTATTTTGACCTGCGTTCAATTCAGGGGTCAGGAAAGCTTCTCCAGGGCATCGGAGAGTCCAGTATTGTTCCCGGACTCAACGCCAAAGCCGGTCTTTCATTCGAATTTGGTGCTTTCCGGAACAATGTGGCGGGTGTAGAAATTGGATTGCTGGGCGAAGTTTTTACCAGAAGGATCATCCTCATTCCTACTCAGGATAACCGGGCCTTTTTCCCGTCAGCATTTTTTACCTTTTTCTGGGGAACAAGGAGGTAGTTCCCGGGGTTTGTTAGTCTGATGGTTGCCATATTACTTTGCAAAAAAATAACATATGATCGAACTCCCTGTAGTAAGTGAGGAAAAAAAGAAAGTCCGTAAACCGGATTGGCTGAGGGTAAAATTACCTGTAGGTGGGGCGTACTCGCGGGTAAGGAAGATCGTTGATGAAAATAAACTCCACACCATTTGCGAAAGTGGCAATTGTCCAAATATGGGAGAGTGTTGGGGTGCTGGTACTGCCACTTTCATGATCCTTGGCAATGTTTGTACACGGTCCTGCACGTTTTGTGCGGTTGCCACCGGGAGGCCACCCGAATATGATATAGATGAGCCGAGAAGGGTTGCTGAAGCCATTCAAAAAATGGGAGTTAAGCATGCCGTCATCACCTCTGTAAACCGAGATGAGTTAAAGGACCGGGGTGCTGAAATTTGGTATCAAACGGTGGTGATGGTGAAAGAATTGTCACCGGAGACTACCATTGAAACACTAATTCCTGACGTTAAAGGTAACTGGGATGCATTGAATCGCATGATAGATGCCGATCAGGAAGTAGTTTCTCATAATATGGAGACTGTCGAAAGACTATATCGTCGTGTCCGTCCGCAGGCAAAATACCAAAGGAGCCTTGAGCAGATAAAATTGACCAAGGAAGCGGGTAAAAGAACCAAATCAGGTATTATGCTTGGGCTCGGGGAGAGCCAGGATGAGGTGCACAAGGCGATTGATGACCTGGTGGCCCATGGCCTTGATATTCTGACACTTGGGCAATATCTCCAACCCACTAAAATGCATATTGAAGTCGCAGAATTCATCACCCCTGAACAATTTGATAAATACAGAGACGAAGGATTGAAGAGAGGCTTGAAATATGTTGAATCAGGTCCTTTGGTAAGGTCGTCTTATCATGCCGAGCGGCATGTCAATGTACCTATATAACTGAACTGAAAAACAAAAAGCATCGATTAAGATCGATGCTTTCTTTGGTTTAGTAAAGGTGTTATGAAAAATCTTAGCTGGTCAATGAGTTCCTTATTCTGGCAGCCTCATCTGAGAGGTTTTTCAGGACATCGGTTGACAATAACAAGTCGCCTGTGTTGTTGGAGATCTGCTCGGAGACTTCCGCAAGCTCATTGTCATAAATACTTTTTAATGCATTCAGATCATCCAAAAGATCAGCAACAGCAGGATCGTCTGATAAGGCATCCATTACTTTGATAAGATCGTTGAGTGCCGGCTTCTGGTCAATAACAATTTTGATCAGCGGTTCCAGTAGCAGGTTTTTAGTTTGTTCGTCAAGATCACCTTTGTAATTGGTAATGAGCTGGGTAGAAATGTAAAGTCCTTCGATGTAAGTGCCGGTAAGGACCAGTCCTGCAATGTTCATTCTGTCCAGTGCATCCAGTTTTTCACTGGTTTGACCAAGGATCGCATCTACAACAACCCGAAGGGAATCGCGATTATTTAAATTCCTTTCAAATCGACTGATCATATTTAAGTCAAGCGCTGAAGCAACGCCGATACTCTCAGCCAGTTTTTGGCACGCGGTGATATAG
>JABDLW010000877.1 GCA_013001805.1 Saprospiraceae bacterium
GCCATGGGCCATGATTGTATCCTTGCCTGCATAGAACACACCCACAACGCCAGCCTTATTAAAAATCTGATTAGCATACCGACGGGTCATACTATCTGCCTTGTGAATAGCCTCCTCATAAGACTGAGCAGAAACGGAGCAAAGCGAGCAGAAAAGAATTATCAGAAGGTATTTCACGCCGCTATGATACCAAAAGCCCATGAAATGAATGAATTTATTCTCGGAATTAGGGGTTTGGATACACCGATGGACATAGGTATCCGCTTATCTTTGTCATCCGTTCTTTGATTTTATGGGGTCGACTGGAATTGACAGGAAGTGTAAACTGTACGCCAGCATGTCGGGTGCTGATCATACATCCGTAATCAAATTGATCAAACTATAATTGGCGAATCTAATTACGCCATGGCAGCCTAATTTTAGATCTAAGATCTGAAATTGTTAATCCCGACCAAGTTGGGACTGCCACATCTCACCGAGCTTCTGCCCTTTAAGCTTGGACCATGAGGTGTCGAAATTTAGGGATAGCCTTGGGTAGTGTCACGGACACTGGGTGAAATTAAGTGACTGGTCTCTTAGGTAGGGTGTCTTTCCCCGGCCTGATAGACAAGAACCAATGATAGACTAAACATGTAGCGGGCTTATTGTTTCCTTAGCTGGACGAGAGTTCGAATCTCTCCGACTCCACAAATAAAAAAGGGCTCTCTTTTGAGGGCCTTTTTTATTTGCACTAGTGGGTGCTTCGAGCCGAGCAGAGAGTTTGAAACGAGACCGAAAAATGAGGTTGAGTTCACGAGGGGAAGTGCGGCATGGTAGTGCGTATGAGTAATCTCTCCGACTCCACTTTCATTATACCAAGTCACAGCTTCCCTAAGAACTGATAACCCACATTGTTTTTTCTGAAAAGCGGTTTTACCCACAAGTTACGCTGCGCTAAACTTGCGGGATGTGGAGCAATTATAATTGTTCAATCGATTCAAGGAATCTCTCCAACTCATCAAAATAAAAGTAATTAGCTCCTCTAGTTGTCAATTGTAGGTTTCAATTCACGTAGAAACTTTTTTGATGATGGATAAACCATAAAGAAGACTAACATGATAATAATCAACAGAGCAATTTCTAAACGATGGGTTATGGCATTAGAGGCCATGACTTTTCCAGATCTTTCAAGTAGTTTTTTCCCTTCAGAAAGCTGAATGTTGGACAAGCCCTCCAATTCCACTTGTATAAGATCATATTGATCCTTGAGGTGTCCTTTAAGTTTCTCCCGCTCTGGCAGTCCCACATTGTAAATAATTTGATTCTCAAACTCAACGGACAAACTCAAGTCGTCTTTAAGCTTTTTGAGCAGGCGCGTTTCATCTTCAGTGAGCCATGTATTCTCATACTTCACAATGAGATCTCTTATACTCACATTCCCATGCGCTATTTTTTCAATAACGTCCTCCTCGCTCTTCATCGCTTCCTTTTTCATATTCACGATTTGCGAAAGTTGAAAGATGTAATCGTTCACAACCAACCGATCGGCATAGATGGAGGTGATGTTATTTTCAAGCATGGTGATATGCTTATTGTGCATGTAGCCTATCAAAATAACCATCAAGATGACCGACACAAGCATTAGCCCCTTGTTGAGCTTTTCGTTAAGAATTTCCTTCCATTTCATAATCGAAATATTTACAATCAAAGTACCACATTTAATACTTCAATGTGAATAGGGATTAATTCGGAAATTATTTGCTCTAAATACGGAGTGTCGTAATTGGTTTTTGAGACCGTACTGGGATAAAAATAAAGACCGCTCAAGCACAATTCTTCATTATCTAGGCCTTCACCCTCTTCCCAAAGAACGTCCCCTTACGGTAGGCGCCAGAAAGTGCTACAGGAATTTCGGCTTCTGCCTTGATCACCTCAGCTCTGGCTTGCTGTACCCTGGCTAACATTTCTTGCTCCAATGCCACGGCCATGGCTCGTCTTTCCTCAGCTTTTGCATTAGCTACATCTAAATCAGCTTGCGCCTGATCGATCTGAAGTTTTGCGCCTATGTTAATTCCGATATTAATATCTGCAATGTCAATGGATAAAATCTCAAATGCTGTACCTGCATCGAGTCCATCGTTCAGTACCTTCTTCGAAATTTCCTCCGGACGCTCAAGGACGCTTAAGTAATTCCTCTCGCCGACCATTGAGATAATGCCCTGGCCTACTCGCGCCTTTACGGTCTCCTCACCCGCTCCACCAACCAATTGCTGGATGTTCGTACGAACGGTGACCCTAGCCTCTGCAATAAGCTGAATACCATCCGTTGATACGGCGGTTATCTTAGGAACCAAAATCATATACGGTGTTACGGACAATTGGACAGCCTCTAGAACATCACGTCCTGCCAAGTCGATCGCAGTAGCTTGTTTGAAGGTAAGATTTAGATTAGCCTTATCTGCCACAATGAGCGCTTTGATCACATTGGGTAAGTTGCCTTTTGCGAGATAATGCGTCTCCAATAAGTTCGTGTGAATGTCCTTAATACCTGCCTTTGTCACCAATATCAGAGAATTAACAATCAGTGCTGGAGGGACTTTTCTAAACCGCATAAAGAAAAGCTCAAAGAGATTAACATTTACACCTGAGAATATTGCGGTGATCCAAAGGTTTACCGGGATGACATAAAAAAGCAAGACTGCTCCAGCTATAATAAGTCCAACAACAACAAGCGAAAATTCCATAATTCTGTACTAAGAGGATTGTAAATGAAATCGAACGGAATCTACTCCTATTTAGTCGGTCTGGATATCAAATGCCTTAGATATTGTTTAAACAAAGTTCTATTGTATGGCCATCTAGGATAATAGAATGCACCCAGGAAACGTGGAGCTAGAACTGCCCCTCGTCGAAGCAGGAAAAACAGACATTCGAAAAGTGATTGTATCGTTCATAGGCCGGTCCGACCTTTCCGAGAATTGTAATGATTTTATCGAGTCTAATTCTTCGATTCGCATTTAGCACCAAAAATTGCCCTTCGTATGTACGTACGTATCCTTTAATTTCTCCTTTAAAATCATTGATGTCATTTCCTGATTCGAAAAAGTTAATGGTCCCTGATCTTCCTATTAATTCATCGATTATATCGAGGAAGTCAGGATCAATGGGCTGATATGGATCAAGAGCTCTTTTCATTACAATTGTATATTCCAATTTCGGGCTTTTTTGGTTCATAAACACAGCGAAAAGTTTATCGAGCCAAAATCCGCTCCCAATCCACTTGAAAATGGTGATAGTCCAGCGGTGACTCCCATTCTCCGCCCCACTCTGTGAAGCCGTGTTTTTTAAATATGTGAACTATAGGTTCTACCATTCCTATTCGGATATTTCCTCTATCCAAGAAGCGTTCTCCTCCGGATGGAAATACCTTGAAATCCGATTGGTCAGGATTTAAGACATATGGGTTTTGTCCCGGGTTGATATCAATGGCGGCTCCATATGCATGACTCGACCAGCGATCAGTATTCA
>JABDLW010000895.1 GCA_013001805.1 Saprospiraceae bacterium
ATGATTGTCTTTAATGATCTGGAGGCCACAGAAAAAATCCGGATTTACGATAAGGGGTATAAGGTTTTGCCGGAAGATGATCGTAGTCAGATATTAATTGATTATCGGGTAGGGGACATTATGATTCCTAAGATCCCGCAAACTGAAGCATTGGCAAGTATGGCACAAGACTTTATCAATGCTATTTTGGAAGGCAAAGAGCCGGTTTCCAGCAGTGGTAGTGGATTGACCGTAGTCAAAATTCTGGAGGCAGCAAGTTCATCCATTAAAAATGATGGCAAAAAGATTGTCTTCTAATTCTACCTTATGAAAAAAATAAACATCAGTTCTGCCAAACAATCCATAAATAATGTAGAGGTTGGTGAGGGAGTGAAAATCTATGATTTCGTGAATTTATACGGTTGTAAAATCGACGATGGCTCAAAGGTGGGAACCTTTGTGGAGATTCAAAAAGGGGCCTCGATTGGAAAAAACTGTAAAATATCAAGCCACACTTTCATTTGCGAGGGAGTCACTATAGGCAATGGAGTATTTATCGGGCATAATGTCTCCTTTATTAATGATAAATATCCTCATGCTGTGAATCCCGACGGATCCCTGCAAACCGAGGAAGACTGGAAAGTTGAATTTACCGAAATAGGTGACCAGGTATCTATTGGCACCAGCTCAACGATTTTGTCTGATATAAAAATTGGTAAGGGAGCTATGGTGGGAGCGGGAAGTGTGGTCACCAAGGATGTACCTCCTTATGCATTGGTGGCAGGCAATCCGGCTAAAATAATCAGATATTTAAAAAGTGAAAATAAAGAGCAAAAATGAGGGTCCCTTTTCTGGATTTAAAAAGGCAGTACAAACAGATTGCAGATGAGTTGAAGCAACCCATGCAGGAAGTTATTGATAGCTGTGCATTTGCCGGTGGTCCTTTTACGGAAAAATTTGAAACGGCATTCGCGAAATTTTGTGGGGCAGAACATGCGATTGGTCTTAACAGCGGGACCTCGGCATTACACCTGGCCATGTTAGCCTTAGGTGTAGGGCCCGGAGACGAAGTCATTCTGCCCGCCAATACATTTATCGCAACAGCCTGGGGCCCCAGTTATGTAGGAGCAAAGCCGGTCTTTGTCGATTGTGATGAGTATTGGAACATAGCAGTAGATAAGATCGAATCTGCCATTACTTCCAAGACGAAAGCCGTCATTGGAGTTCACCTGTATGGACAGCCCTGCGACATCGATGCCATTAAGAAACTGTGCAAGGCACACAATATAGCATTTGTCGAAGATGCAGCACAGGCTCATGGGGCAATGTACCGGGGAAAGCCCGTGGGTGGATTGGGCGATCTTGCCTGTTTTAGCTTCTATCCTGGCAAGAATTTGGGAGCCTATGGGGAAGGAGGAGCCATCACCACCAACAATGCGAAATACCGGGATCATTTACATCGACTAAGGAATCACGGTAGCGATGAGCGATACTATCATTTGGAACTCGGCTTCAATATGAGAATGGATGGGATACAGGCAGCAGTCCTAAATGTAAAATTGAATCATCTGAATACCTGGAATCAGAAAAGGCGGTCCGTGGCAAAGTTTTATTTGGACAACATCACCAATGAAGTGATCACGCTTCCAATTTTAAACACGGATTCAGAGTCTGTGTTCCACTTGTTTGTTGTGACGGTGGAAGATCGTGATGATTTCAGATCATATCTGAACGATAAAAAAATTGACATAGGATTGCATTATCCGGTGCCTTGTCATTTGCAAAAAGTTTATCAAGACCTTGGATATACAAAAGGAGACTTCCCTAAATCTGAATACTTAGCTGACCATTGTGTGTCACTACCAATGTTTGCCGAACTATCTCAACAGGAAATAGATCATGTGGTTTCAGTGATAAATTCGTACTAACCTATTCACTGAGCAGCTCTTACTATCTTTTTGCATCTTTAAAGTCTGCTGCAAAATATCAACATGGAAAATGTATATTTCAATCCTGAGTTGCTTCGGTTTCTCCTTTTTCAGGTACATGATTTATCGGAATTGTTCAAGTACGATCATTATCATGATTTGGATGAGGATTCAGTGCAAATATTGTTAGACAGCGTTAAAAGCTTCGCTGATCAGGAACTATATCCATTTTTCCGGCAGATGGATGAAAGTCCGGCTCGATTTGAAAATGGAAAGATTTTGGTCCACCCACAAATAGGAAAGATTATTCGGAAAGGTGCCGAGCTTGGATTGATTAGCTCTCAATTTGAGTATAAATATGGTGGCATGCAATTGCCGGTTTTGGTGCATTATGCATTGCTACATATTCTCGATGCTGCCAACAATAATGTCTCGGGTTATCTGGGCTTGACCTCCGGAGCTGCGAATCTCATAACTTCCTTTGGCAGCACAAAACTGATTGAAACTTTTGTGCCCCAAATGTTGCAAGGCAACTGGATGGGCACCATGGCACTTACAGAGCCTCAGGCGGGAAGTTCGCTTTCAGATATTACCACCACTGCATATCTCCAATCTGACCAGTCATATAAGATCGTCGGACAAAAAATATTTATATCTGGCGGCGATCATCAATTTGCTGAAAATTTTGTGCATCTGACACTGGCACGAATTTCAGATGCACCAGCTGGCACGAAAGGAATCTCACTTTTTGTGGTGCCCAGTCGCCGCATGGAAGCAGATGGAACATTGGTCGACAATGACGTGATTACTGCGGGTGAAATCAATAAATTGGGACAACGAGGTTACGCCACCACACATCTGATTTTTGGTGAGCATAGCGATTGTATTGGTTGGCTGGTGGGTGAACCACATAAAGGTTTGTCGTACATGTTCAAAATGATGAATGAAGCCCGTATGTCAGTGGGTGTTTCAGCAGCCTCTATGGCGACAGCTGCCTATTATGCTTCTTTGCTCTATGCCGGTCAGCGAAAGCAAGGAAGACCAATAGGAGCGGGTGGGCGCAAGGAAATTGAGCAAGAACCAGTACTGATAAATAAGCATGCTGATGTGCGTCGAATGTTGTTGTTGCAAAAAGTTATTTGTGAAGGTTCCTTAAGCCTGGTGCTGGAGTGTGCCAGGCTAACCGATATCCACCGTGTCTCTGGTGGTGAGGCTAAAGAGGAAGCTTTGTTATTGTTGGAATTGTTGACTCCGGTGGTAAAAACTTATCCGTCAGAAATGGGAATCATCAGTATCAGTAATGGTCTCCAAATACTGGGTGGATATGGCTATACCGCTGATTTTGTGCTGCAACAGTATTATCGCGACATTCGCATTACTTCAATTTATGAAGGTACAACCGGTATTCAGTCAATTGATTTACTGGGCCGGAAAATTCCCTGGCAGGGTGGTGCAGCGTTGGCGCTTCTACGCAAAGAAATCAACTCCGTAGTTGACATAGCCCGGCAGGACATGATCTTAAGTCCTTATGCTGAAAAGATGAAGGACTATGTAAGGCTTAATGACAAAATACTGGATCACTTATCACAATTTGCCAAAGCTGGGGAGTATGAGAAATATTTGGCCGATGCTTCGATATTCATGGAATTTTTTAGCACTTTAATCATCGGTTGGCAATGGTTGAAGATGGCAGTGAAGGCTCGGAAAAATGAAAATCAGGGCCATGCCCCGGCAGTGAATTTCTCGTTGGAAATACTGGATGGATTGAGGTTTTATTTTAAGTATGAAATGCCAAAAATGATTGCTGGGGCGGAGACGCTTACGAATACCGACTTTATTACCTTAGACAAGGTAAAACCGAATTGACTTTCCTTACTTATCGACCGAAGTAAGTGGGGAGAATAAAAAATCGTACCTTGAATAAATGCCAAAATCAAGCATTAAATCTCGTTTGGATCTGGATGGCAAAGTAGCCATAGTGACCGGGGCTAGCAAGGGCATCGGTGAAAGC
>JABDLW010000901.1 GCA_013001805.1 Saprospiraceae bacterium
GGAGGAGAGCCAGCACCCCGCAGTGCTCCTGGCCTGTTTCACACCGCTATTGTATATCCCACCCGAAAAGATTTGGCTGCTATATTTCAACGTTTGCAAGAACATAAGTATCCGCTGACTGGTGCGGCCGACCATGGAGTCTCCGAGGCCTTATATCTCGATGACCCGGACCAAAACGGCGTCGAGCTGTATTGGGATCGCCCTCGCGAAAATTGGCCAAGAGATGATGCAGGTAAACTTGATATGTTCACGAGGAGGCTTGATCTGGAGAGTCTATTGCTTGAGCTTGAGTGAAAGAGATTGAGGTGCAATGTTTTCGTCATTCGAAACATTCGTCACTCGTCATCGAGAGGCTCATTTCAATCGGTCTCGATCTTCGATTCGTCTACTGACGCTCGCCTGTGGCTCAGTCAGCATGGCTCTCCCGCATTTTCCTGGGGACGCTCCTACTGACGCTACACTGCGTTTCGGTCAGCATCTTTGATACGTCGGTCAGCACTTTGATTCGTCATTCGAATCATTCGTCAACTCGTCATTCAAATTATTCGTCACTCGTCATTCAAAACATTCGTCAACTCGTCATTCAAATCATTCGTCACTCGTCATTCGAAACATTCGTCACTCGTCATTCGAATCATTCGTCACTCGAAACTACCATCCTAATATGTAAGCAAACATGAGAGGTGCCACGATCGTTGCATCGGATTCGATAATGTATTTCGGAGTATTTACCTCCAATTTGCCCCAGGTGATTTTTTCATTGGGCACCGCTCCGGAATAAGAACCATAGCTGGTGGTTGAGTCACTTATTTGACAAAAATAGCACCAGCAAGGAATATCATGCATGCCTAAATCCTGATACAACATGGGCACCACACATATGGGAAAATCACCGGCAATACCTCCACCAATTTGATAGAAACCAATCTTTGCACTTTCGGCGGTTTGCTTATACCAGTCTGCCAGGTAAATCATGTATTCAATTCCGGACTTGACAATTGACGGTGGGAATTTATCCCTCATGCAGTGTGATGCAAAGAAATTTGCCGTGGTCGAATCTTCCCACCCGGGGACAATGATCGGAAGGTTTTTTTCTGCCGCTGCTACCAGCCAGGAGTCCTTGGGATCGATCTCATACTCTCCAGTAAGAGTTCCTTCGCGAATGATCTGATAAAGATATTCGTGCGGAAAATAACGTTCTCCATTTTGGTGTGCCCGCGTCCAGTGTTTTACCAAAACCTTTTCAAGTTTCCGCATGGCTTCTTCTTCCGGGATGCAGGTATCTGTTACCCGGTTGTAGTGCTGGTCGAGAAGTTCCTGCTCATCTGAAGGACCGAGATCCCGATAATTTGGAATTCGCTTGTAATGTGTATGTGCCACTAAGTTAAACAGATCCTCTTCAAGATTGGCTCCGGTACAGGAAATAATGTGGACTTTATCTTGACGGATCATTTCAGCAAGGGATAGACCTAGTTCAGCAGTGCTCATGGCACCGGCCAGGGTGATCATCATTTTGTTGCCATCATCAATTACTTTATTGAAAGCCTCTGAGGCATCAATTAGGGATGCCGCATTAAAGTGCCGGTAATGATGCTTGAGGTACTCTGTTATTTTCATATTTATTCTCTAGTAAATGACTACTCAATTAACAAATAAGCCAATTATTAACCAATTCAACCACCTGGGCCACTTAACCATTCCAAAAAAATCCTACCACAACTACAACACCACTCAACTAATCACCCACTCAACCATTTAACTAAATTAATCTACTTGATACCCTAAAATTCTCAACATGTTCTCTACATCCTGTTCTTCCCGGTACACATACTCATCAAAATTTCCCTTTTTATCTTGCGTTACCACAATATGTTTGGGAGAGGGGATCAGACAATGTTTAATACCTCCGTATCCACTGATCGCATCCTGGTATGCACCGGTATGGAAGAATCCAACATAAAGTGGTTCTTGGTCGTCGGGTTTATTTCTTGGCAGGTAAATTTCTTGATTAAGATCTTCGGAATTATAATAATCTGAATGATCACAACTTAAGCCCCCAATATTTACTCTGGTGTAGTCATTATTCCACTTGTTGATTGGTAGTAGAATGAAACGTTCAAAAATGCTCCAGCTGTCTGGTATGGTATTCATCAAACTATTATCGATCATATACCATAGTTCGCTGTCATTTTGTTGTTTTTGTTCTAATACTTTAAAAACAACGGCACCACTTTCTCCTACGGTGTACTTACCAAACTCAGTAAAAATATCCGGTTCCTCGATGCCCTCTTGATTACAAAGGTCCTTGATATTTCGGACGATCTCTTTAATCATATAATCATAGTCGAAGTCAAAGCCTAAGTTATTCCTGATGGGCATACCGCCTCCTAAGTTGATGGCGCGTAAAGTGGGGCACATTTTTTTTAGTTGAGCATAAAGTTGTATGGCTTTTTTAAATTCGCCCCAATAATAAATGCTGTCTTTTATTCCGGAGTCAACAAAGAAATGCAGCATCTTCAATTCGATGTTTTTCGCATGCGCTATCTCCTCCTTGTAAAAATCAATAATTTCCGATGGTCGTATTCCAAGGCGACTGGTGTAGTAAGCAGAAGATGATTCTTCATTGATCGCCATCCGAATACCGATTTTTAGATTCTCATTGGTCAGTTTCGTGATTCGATCTAATTCTTCTTTGCTATCGAGGACAGGTATCGAATTATAAAATCCCAGTTCTTTTAATTTGATGATTTTCCTTAGATAATCATCCGTTTTGTAGCCATTATGCACCAGGATAATGTTTTGCTCTATCAACTTCGAGTCATACAATTTTAGAATAAGATCGATATCAAAGGATGAAGATGTTTCCAGATGCACACCATGCTTTAGTGCCTCCTTGATTACATGGGAAAAGTGACAACATTTTGTGCAGTAGCAATAATGGTATTTACCCTGATAGTTGTTTGCCCGGATTGCACGATTAAAAAGATTCTTGGCTTTTTTAATTTGAAAACCGATTTTGGGCAGGTAGGTTAGCCGGAAGGGGGTGCCGTATTTTTCGATTAGGTACTTAATCGAAAGGCCATTAAAGTGCAACCAGTTATCCCGAAGATCAAATCCATCCTGAGGAAAATAGTATGTTTGGTCAATGAGGTCGAAATATGAGTTAATCATGAAGTAATTGCAAGAGTTCGAAACTTATTTTAGAATGCGTGCGAATTTAGGAAGATTGACGTTAACTCAGTGATAAATTTTAGAATAGTGTAATGCAGAATAGTTTAGATTTGAGCCGTGGTTAGGGACATTGGCACCCTTGACTTTGAAGTTTCAGGTGCTGGATCGGTCGTGAAGTGGTTGATAAGGTGCAAGATAATTTGTGAAAATGAGATGAAGATCAGTGCGAACCAAATAGTATCAGCTCGAGATAGACAGTCTTGGGTGAGTTCTATGAGAAGGACCCATTATGGCATCTGAAGAGTCAAGATTGATTAAGCCCGGGCAGTTTGAGCCCCATGAGCATTGGTATCCCAAGGCCTTAAATGCGACGATACATCCCTTGGTAAACTTTTTTCTGCATCTGAAGAAGGAGCGAATTGTACAGCGCTATTGCCACCTCCACCCCAAAGTTGATAAGAGTTATTTGAAGCAAATGTTAGACTACCGGCCGAAGCATTTTCTTTGGTCGGGTGCCGATCTTATGCACGTGACCAATGAAGATGGTAAGCGGCAAATGCTGGTGATCGAAAACAATTCATGCCCTTCTGGTCAAAAATCAATGCCGCTGGCTGACGACAATCAGGAGGAAGGTGGTTATCGAGTTTTGATGGAGCGAACGGTTAAACCTTATCATGACAGTAGAAAATCATTGATCGAAGGTGGACTAGCCGTCATCTATGACAAGAATCCCATGGAGGCTTCGGGATACGCGGCTGCAATGGCCAACTCATTTAAAGAGGTCGTACATTACACATCGTGGTATAATGGTTCTGATGCAAATGTCCGCTTTGAAGATGGAATCTGTTTGATCAGGATTGGGCGGTCTGGTTGGAAACCCATGCGACTTGTCTTTAGATATTTAACCCAAAAGCCATGGAACCGCCTACCCATTCTAACCAAAACCCAGGTAGTTAACCCCGTTATCGCTTGCCTTGCCGGCGGCCGCAACAAAATGCTGGCAGCGAAAGCCTATGATTTTCTCAATACTGATCTTAGACAGGCTGGGCTGGAGATTATTACGCCTACCACAATCTGGGATGTCAGCCAGGAGGAGATACCTCTTTGGATTGAGAAGTTGGGAGGTCAAGCCGTCATCAAGAACCCGTATTCCAATGCCGGCCAGGGTGTATGGACCATAGTGAGTAGCGAAGAGCTTGACAGTTTTATGGCTTTGGATCAAACTTACGATCGGTTTATCGTGCAAAGTCTGATTGGCAATTACCGATGGAGCTCACATAGTGACCGGGGTAGGTTCTATCATCTGGGGACCGTGCCTAATGATAGGGGACACACTTTTGTTGCCGATATTCGAATGATGGTTAGTGCCACCCAGCGAGGAATCAGGCCAATTTGCGTTTATGCCCGGAGAGCTGCTTCTCCGCTGGTCGATCAGTTGGATCCTGGTGTCAAAAGCTGGGATATGTTAGGAACTAACCTTTCCTTTTTAGACAAAGAAGGTAAATGGCAAACAGAGACGAATCGGCTCGTGCTGACTGATCGTCGGGATTTTAATCGACTCGGTCTGGGATTGGATGATTTAATTGAAGGATTCATTCAGACAGTGCTGAGTACGGTCGCTATTGACAAACTGGCGCAGAAGCTATTAAACTCAAAAGGTGGACTCAAGTCGCGACTTTTTAAGTCACTCGATGATGATGCCGCCTTAATTCGCGAAATTATAACCTGACTATGGCTATAAGGGTGTTGGTGTTAGTGGATCATGCTGGCCATTCAAAGGAAAATTCAGCCTACAGTTTGAGCAAGGCATTATTCCGCCATCCTGAAGTTGATCAGGTATTGGTGGCGAGTCGCTCCACTCCCGAAAACGCATCATTTTTTTTTAGTTGCGATTCAATATCGATCAAGGCAATCACGGTTCATAGTGATTTTGCATTTGATCCTTCGGGGGCTCAATTTAACGAGATGGTTGGACCTTTTAAATCCATCCATGAATTCGATCTGATATTGCTGCGTCTGCCTCACCCCATACATCTACCCTTTTTTAATTATTTAGAGACCCAATTCGACCCCTCCCGCATTATTAACCGGCCCAGCGCCATTCGAATTACAGGTAGTAAGGATTTCTTATTGCATGTGTCTGAAGTCTGTCCACCTATGAGACTTTGCAGGTCATTGACTGATGTGATTTCTTTTCATGATAAATATGATCTGGTTCTAAAACCACTACGGAGCTATGGTGGGGTAGGACTTTTCAAGTTGCAGAATGGAATGTTGGTTTCTGAAAAGGGAGAGACATTTCCATTGACAGATGGCGGCCATTTGTTCTCCCATCAATTTGAGAATGGTGGAATTTTGGCGATGAAATACTTATCTAATGTCAATCAGGGAGATAAGCGCATTGTCGTAGTAAATGGCAAAGTAGCAGCTGCGTCATTGCGTCTGCCTGCACCTGGTTCGTGGCTATGCAATGTCAGTCAGGGTGGCATTTCTCAAGGTAGTGATATCACTCCCAGGGAATCTTATATTGCCAATTTCGTACATGCTAAGATCGGAGCTATGGGAATAGGGATCTTCGGCATGGACACACTTGTCGATGATGATGGTGAACGGGTCCTTTCGGAGATAAATACCTTAAGTGTCGGAGGGATCGGTCCCATGGATATTCAACATCAGCGCTCGGTCTCTGATATGGTGGCCGCAGAAACAATTCATTATTTTAAACAAAATGCTAAATGAACACAAATCTTGGAGATATTTCTGTGATCAAAAAACTCGATATTGATTCATTAGAACCTGGCAGTCGACACCGGTTTTTTGTCCACCTCGTTTCTGATGGCCTCGGCCTTCCCATATATGTGCCCGTTATGGTAGCAAAAGGTATAGAGCCAGGACCTGTCCTGGCAATCGTTGCGGCCGTTCATGGAAACGAATTAAACGGGATACCGATCGTTCAGCGAATCTTCTCCGAGCTGGAAAATGACCAGATCAAGGGTACCATTATCGGTATTCCTGTGGTAAATGTGCCTGGTTTGCAATTGATGCAGCGTGAATTTAATGATGATGTTGACCTTAATCATATCATGCCCGGTAAAGCAGATGGAAATAATAGTGAAATTTACGTCTACCGTTTGCTACACAACGTGTTACATAACGTCGATTTTCTATTGGATTTGCATACTGCAAGTTTTGGACGTATCAATTCCTTCTATGTGAGGGCCAACATGCAGGATCAGAAAACGGCCGATCTCGCCCTGCTTCAGAATGCACAAATAATCGTTGACAGCCCCGCTCCCGTAGGCACACTGCGGCATTATCTGACGGATCGATCTGCAACGGGCATTACCCTTGAAGTTGGCGATCCCAATCGCTTTCAAAGAGGCATGATACGTTCCAGCCTGCCTGGGATATCAAATGCACTTGCCGCTTTGGGTATGGTAGACGGACAGATTGAACCACCGGCACAAGACCCCTATGTATGTTCCCATTCGTATTGGCAATACACTGATGAAGGTGGTTTCCTGGAAGTGCATCCCGATGTGACTCAATTAGTTAAGAAAAACGAGGTTATTGCCTCCCTGCGAAATATTTTTGGTGAGGTCATTAAGGAATACCGAGCCAGGGAAGATGGGGTCGTTGTTGGGAAAAGCACACATCCGGTGGCACAGTCCGGAAGCCGCATTTTGCACCTAGGTATTTTATTGAAATCTGATTGTCGATAAAAATGTAATTTTTCCAGAAAATTGATATTTTCAATTTTCCGAACCATCCAGACTAAGCACCGGGATGGC
>JABDLW010000008.1 GCA_013001805.1 Saprospiraceae bacterium
TGAGGAGACAGACTACGGTCACCTTTTACGTCGGTCATGGCACCACCAACTACATAATTATGGCGATGCATCTCAGTAAGAAATCCTTTCATCCGGCTGTGATACGGTGTGCCGTTCTTTTCATCCATTTCATAAGTCACGGAAAACAGGGCATTAAAAGCATCCATACCGACACATCGCTGAAAACAAGTTCCGGTCAACTGGCCCAACTTCCGTTGCATCTTATTCTGAAGTACCAGATCATCTACCTGGGTACAAACATGGAGAAAGCGGCTCACACGCTCTCCGGTAAATGGAGAAACCACAGAAGCCAGTTCCGGTGCCTCCAGTGCCAGATCATATGTCTTTGCGACCGCATTCATCGAGGGCCGGATTAGTGGATGCATGGTTGGATCTTCGACTTGTTCACCAAAAAGAAATATTTTTAGATCACGGTTTTTCAGGGAATTAATATAGTCTGATCCTGTGGTTATTTTCTTGGTATTCTTCATATTTATTTGGATCATTTTTAAATAGTTTATTTCTTTCAAGCTCAAGTGTTTAATGTCAGTCTCCCGTTTTGAAAAAAGTCCGGATTCCAGTCCAATAGAAAATATTCATTTTCAAGATAGTACAGGTGAACCCGCTGCATTAACCAAATTCAAATAGAGGGCGAGAAAACACTGCATCCTCTCTCTTGATCAGCAGGGTCTTTTAAATTTTCACATCATATTCCTTTAGGACCAACCTGGCGACTCTGCTTTTATGCACTTCATCTGGACCGTCATAAATTCTCGCGGCTCGTTCGTGCCGGTACCAACTGGCAAGTATAGTGTCATCGGTCATTCCCAAAGCACCGTGAACCTGAATAGCACGATCCAACACCTTTTGCAACACATTGGCACAGAAGAATTTAATGATAGAAATTTCGATTCTGCTTTTGTACTGACCTTCCCGGTCGATTTTCCTGGCCGCATCCAGCACCATCAAGCGTGCGGCATTTATTTCCGCCCGGGATTCTGCAATCCAGTTTTGGATGGACTGTTGGCTGGCAAGGACCCTGCCCGGAGACAACTCTCTTCTTGCGGCATAGGTACACATCATTTCAAAAGCCCTTTCACAAATACCGACCCAGCGCATGCAGTGATGAATCCGGCCCGGTCCCAGGCGTTGTTGTGCTATTCTGAAACCAGCACCTGGCACCCCGAGCACATTGGCTTGCGGGACCCGGCAATGATCATATTTAATCTCCGAATGACTTGCCCAACCCGAACCAACCTCACCCATGACAGAAATATTACGAATGATATTAAATCCGGGTGTATCGGCAGGTACGAGAATTTGACTGGCACGCTCGTATTTATTTTCATTCTGGGCATCGGTGTTTACCATCACAATGGCAAAGGCGGCACCATCAGCGCCCGAGGTAAACCACTTGTGGCCGCTGACAACGTAATCATCACCATCCAGTTTAGCCTCTGTACTCATATGCACAGGATTGGATCCGGCATGATTGGGTTCGGTCATGGAAAAGCAGCTGCGTATTTTTCCTTCCAACAACGGCTTGAGATAAAGTTCCTGCTGGCTGGGAGTACCAAACTCGATCAATATCTCCATATTTCCTGCATCGGGAGCCTGGCAATTAAAACAATAATGCCCAAAAGGGCTCCGGCCTAAGACGGCACTAACTTGCCCAAATTCATGAAGGGAAAGTCCCAATCCACCCCATTGAACAGGTATCTGAGGAATCCAGAGGCCCCGATTTTTGACCATTGCCCTTTTCTCGTCTAAAACCGGATAAATATCCTTCCAACCTTGTCCCCAAACCTGGGATTCCAAAGGATACAGTTCACTTTTGACAAATTGCTCAATTTCACGAAGTACTGAATGAAACTCCATCGACATCTATTTAGTTATGGTGCAACACCGCCATTGACATTTAAGGTAGTACCGTTTACGAAGCCGGCTTCTTCTGAGGCCAGATAAAGATAAGCGTAGGCGACATCCAGAGGAGTGCCGACTCTTTTGACCGGTATCTGGGCAATGCTGGACTCAATCAAATCCCTGGGCATTCCCTCGGTCATATCGGTTTTAATAAATCCAGGAGCAATGGCATTGACTGTAATCCCATATTTGCCTACTTCTTTAGCCAGGGAACTGGTAAAACCCATCACGGCAGCTTTTGATGCAGCATAATTGGTCTGACCAAATGCTCCCAGTTGACCATTCACCGATGAAGCGGAAATTATCCGGCCATAACCCGCCGTCTGCATATGCGGTATTACCTGTTTTGTCACGTGATAAAGGCCATTCAGATTTACATCAATAACTTGCCGCCACTGGTCATCTGTCATCTTCAGGAATGTTTTATCACGGGTAATTCCTGCGTTGTTGATTAAAATGTCAACGGCGCCGAATGTGGCGACAACAGATTTGACGGCTTCACTCACCTGATCTTTTTTCGTCACGTCAACTTTTAGAAAAATCACCGACTTTCCCGACTGGTCAATATTTAGTGCCGTCTGATTACCGGTTTCAAGAACATCCCAGAGCGCTACATTTGCCCCTTCCGCAAAAAACAATCGACAAACTTCCCGACCAATGCCCCGGGCACCTCCGGTTACAATGGCCACTTTTCCCTTCAATCTCTTCATACAATTAATAATAGGACTTTTTCGCGTCAACTGAGAACTATTCTAAAAATTCGAGTAAATAAAACGAAATCAACCTGCCACCCTGTGACAATTTTCCATGCCAGCAAATTGCCGTATGCCGAAGACAGAGCACCAGCTTGACAATGAGAAAGTCCCTTTAACTGAATATAACCACTGCCTACTAATGCGTCTCGGTCATTTCTTCATCGACACAGATGATAAAGTCAGCAAGGCCGATATTTTCCGGTAATAACTTGTGGGTTTGTGCCTGCTCTACAGTGGCAATGGTTGCATAGTTTAGATCCTGATTCCATAACTGGAGATACCATAAGATGCCTTCATATTGGTCCGAATGATAGGTCCCATTGATGTGAATAAATAAATGATCTGAAGAATAATTCTCTAAAATAAAATGGGCCATGGTGGCATCTTTGAGCGCCTGAGCCATCACCAATTCAGGCGTGGCATGATGTTCCAGGAGCTCAAGTATAGCCTTATACGTCTTCAACTCACTATCAAAGGGCATGGGTTGCGGAGCCATAAAAGAGAGCGCTTCCGGAGAAAATGTTTCCAGCGTATCCAGACCTGACCGATACACCAATTTGGCGAATCGATCCGGTACATTGGTAGCGATGAAGGGCAGCTGATGGTCTCGGGCGAAATGCACTAAAGGTGCGTAGTCGGTGGTGTAGTTTGGCCAGAGCCTAATACTGGGATCGTGTTCGAGCCGATCTATTTTACCCTGAAGAAAATTATTTAATGCCGCCTGATTATCGGTTTCAAACATCTCAGCGCCTAAAATCAAATTTCTATGTTCCAGCAATGCTTTGACCAGCTCCAGTTGCAACCAGTGATCAATCGGATTGTCATGCAATTCACCAAATAAAACGATATCCTCCTGGCCCAGTTTTTTTACCATTTTCTTAAAAGTTGTTCTTTTTCCTTTATTGGTAAAAATCTGATAGGCATTTAAATGCTGAGACCATCCGGTGATTGTCTGCGCAAATAGACAGAAGGACAAAATAATCCTGATGATCGATTGCATCCGATTAATTAATTAAAAGTTCCAGCTTATTTTTCCTGACAACCAGCGACCGGGCATGGGTGCACCCAATATATTCTGGTAGGATTTGTCAAAAATATTTTGAATAAGAAAATGCACAGACCAGTTGCTGGCAATTTGGTATCCCGCTTTGAGATTCCATAGCATATAAGATGCTTCCAAACGGCTATTAATGGTTTGTGCCACTCGTGCATTTCTATTTTTGTAAAGGCCTGCTAACGCGAAGTTGATATTACCCAGACTCACCAGAGTAGAAAAATTAGCCAGGTCTTTTGCATGATTGGCTATATACACGGAGACAACACCATCTTCGTTTTCTGTCATTTGCCGCGTATATCCAGCTGTCATTGTTAGTGAGCGCTTTTCTCCAAAATTGTGTCGAAATATGGCTTCGAGTTCCAAGCCCCTGGTCACCACATCAGTAATATTTTTTGCGAAGAAATAATCTGCACCTGCCTGCAGATCACCGATATCACCAATTTCTGACTCATTGGTACTCACATAGTCAATCAATTGTTTAGATTGACGAAAAAAGCCGGTCGTCTTTAGTTGTAATTTGTTACCAATAAAAATATCTACTCCCAATTCCTCCGACCAGCTGCTTTCGGCTAATAAGTCGGGGTTTCCCAGGCTACGGCCGGGTGTCAAATTGGCCAGATTGTTTGACACATATCTTTCGGTATAATCAGCAGCGCGAATACTTCTACCTACTGATCCCCTTACCAGATAACTACCGAGATTGTATGAGAGACTAATTTGGGGAAGCACTTCGATATCATAATTCTCGTCGTAATCCAAGCGGAGACCACCAGTCATACTAAAATCAGCGACTGGTTGGAAAAGCCCCATTGTGTATATACCCAAATGCCAATCCTGATGATCCCCACGGTCATTACTTATTATTGACCGGCGGTCTACCTGTGCGCCAGCCTTAAAGACGAATTGCCCACTTAAATTCCATAAATGATTGGTGACCACATTTAGATGATGACTTTTATGGTTGTTTGTAGAGGCAAAGTCAGGACTAAAAACGAATTCGTCCGTATTATATCGGTATCCAATCTGCAGATTACTACTGGCATTATTTCTTATTTTATCCAGTTGCAAAACGGTAAAGCTATTTGTAGTTTTTTCAGTGGATTTATCAAAATTACTGGAAGTATAAAAATAGCGGGCATTAAAGTCACGATAGTCATAGCTACTGCGTAATTTTAAAGTCAAATCATTTTTCATTTTCAATGCCATTGCTGCACCGACCGTTTTAATATCAAAATAATTACGATAGGCTTCTAGCGCACCATTGTCCGTCGCCATCGATGGCACCAATTCACCATCCGACTTATTTATTTGCGCAGCAATGCTTCCGGAAAAGATCTCAGAGGCATGGCTGAAAGTCGCCTCGCCCAGTATTTGATTATTCGAACCCACCCCCGCTTGTCCGGATAAATTCAACCCTGGTTTTTGCTTTTGATTAAACGTTTTTGTTACAATATTGATCAACCCGCCTACGGCATCGGGACCAAACATAGCTGCCGCCGGACCACGAAGGACTTCAATGCGCTCGATCTCAGCATTAGGAACGGGAATATTGCCGTTAAAATGTCCGGTTAGCGGATCATTTAGCCGCATTCCATCTACAAGTATTAATACTTGAGTAAAAGTTGAACCACGCATCAGGATATCCGCCTGTGCCCCAAATCCGTTTCTTGACTGAACCTCAACGCCCGGAACCAATTGCAAGATTTCATCTATAGATATAGCAGGCATTTGTTGGATAGCATCTTGCCTGATAATGGTTATACTTCGTCCCGTTTCCTGAACCCGGAGGGGAATCTGTGTCCCAGAAACCAGAATTGTATCAATTGATTCCGACAATTGTGCAAAAACCGGTGTACTGCAAAACAACCAGAAAACAAGATGATGCCAAGATACCTTCAATGCGCTGATGCTTTAATTATGGTAAAGATTAAAAAAAAGCAACTCTTTAGGTCAAAGACACATACAACATATAAATCAGATTCAATCGCGTTTGGTACCCCGAAGTACACTAACCCCACTGGGGAAGGGATTACCAGAGGAACGCCGGAAACTCACAATCTGGCCCACATGCCAGATGGCATCGGAAATCGGTCCGTTGATAAGATTCCAAAAAGGATATTCAGTGGAATTTTCACCCCGTTGAAAAATGATGGGAAATTCTTCCAGGTTGGCACCTTCAGTTTTTAAGATCTCGCTAGCCTGCCGGATATGGTCCAGGGTCCTCGCTCTGAGTTCACCGAAAGTCACTTCCTGATCGGAATCACCGCCAGTATTGGGTTTCCTGGAAACAGCATTGCGCACTACGCTGGTCAATCCTTCGATATGTACCAGAGTCTCATAACTGCTTCTACTTTCCTCCGTGGGCCGGTATGCCAGGTCAGATTCAGTCAATCCTTCAGTAGCCCAAAAGTACCGGAAACCTAAGCCATCAACCAGGCGTGCAGCCACATTGGCAGCAGAATAACTTTCTGGGGCTTCCGGAATCTCATAATAGTAGGGCACGTCTTGAGCGGACATCGGTAATGAATATAGTATGAAAATAACCAACCACGATCTAGTCATCACAGAAAAATTTTAAAGCTTTTAAATGAAATTGTACGGTAGAACTTAACTATGTCTCTCCATTTGCCGGTAAGAAGACCTGTTAATGAAGTAAAGATGGTCACTTTTATTGGGAATGGAAAATTGAAAAAGCCCTCCATAGCCGGGGGGCATCAGGAAGGCAGCAAACAAATGCGATCAAGATAATATCTCCTGGGATACTCCAAGACTCTCACTAATCTTTTAAGTGCTTGAACATATTTAGTGGGTAAGACATAATTTAGTAATTCGTGTACTTCATAGTGAAGAATACCTGTCATTCCTCATCTGTAATTCTTGTTTCGCCTCCAGCGGGGCAAACTT
>JABDLW010000016.1 GCA_013001805.1 Saprospiraceae bacterium
TGACGGACCTGCCGGACCCGAGCGTCGAAGTTGCTTCTCTGGTCCTCCGGGATTGTGCTAGTCAACGGATTTAGTTGATCAATTGCCAAAAAACGCACAAACTCCGATAATGCTTTTTCTGATCCAAACTCCAGTGGAGTTTCATTCTCTCCGCAAATAAATTTCCGCTGTTGAAAATCAACACCGGTGAATTCATTAATCCGGTCAAATTCATTTTTTACTGAAGCAAAATCAGGCGTCTTCAAAGTCCCCTTATAACCCGAACCTGATTCGGAGAGGACCTCGGGTTTTTGGGTACTAGAAATAAGATCTGATGGTAAATGACTGTACTCAACCACCAACGGCCGGGGTGCGATCATAGCAGCTATTTCAGCATCTCCAAATTCATCTAAGAATCCAAATACATTGCGATAGATGGGCTCGTTCCAAATGCTATCCCGATTGTCGAAATAACCACTGGTCATAACCACATCAATTCTTTGGTCAACGGCAGCTGAATAATATGCGATGAGACCTCCCTCACAATAGCCTGCCACACCGACCGCCAAATCGGGGTCAACTTTCTTAAACCAATCTATTGCGGCTCGTACTTTTTGTACTTCAAAACCAATGATGTGCCGGCCCATATGAAATGCCTGCCGGTAAATCCACTCCCTGTAGGTTTGCTGGTTATTACCAAAATCGATCTCATCGCGGCTGATAAGAAGAGGCACAAGCACCTGAATTCCGTTTTCTGCCAAATGTCTGGCGAACTGGGATTTAACCTCTATGTTAGTAGTGAGCCCAACCAGATCTTCCGGAGTTTGACCGGCATCCGGAATAGTAATAACATTGGCCCTGATCCTCCCCTTGGGCCTTAAGAGTAATCCTTCACCAAGTACACCTGGAAGCGATGGCCAGCGAACCTGAAAAATTTGATAAAGTGCTGTTTCTGCTATTATGTCAGATTCACCCACATCAGCATATTTTTGCATGGTCACCTTAGGCAGCACCTCTTTAAATCCAATATGGTAATCAGCATATCGGTTCGTACCGTCTTCCAGTCCGATTGATTTACTAAACCTGGCAATATTGGGCTGAATGGACTTTTCAAAAGCTGCTCTGGAACTTAAATTGCGATTCCACTGTGACTTGCGATTACTCAGAGCCTCACTAATTTTTCGCTCAATAAAAACATGTGCCCCTGACATCATTTGGTTTGATAATTCTTCCTCAGATATATCACCCGATATTCTGCTGGTGCCAGGTAGAACATCGGGGAGACTGTCAAAAGTGAGATTCAGGGATTGAAAAGCAAACGAAATGTTTGTCACCAAAACCAGTATTATGAAAGGAGATACTTTTCCAAAAATCTTAGTCATGCAAATCTTCATAAAGAGAAATTAATATATCTGATATCTCGCCAAATCATTCATTAACTTAACGTCAGCTTTTTATTTAAACCCTCGACTAAAGTCGAAAGTCTGCAACAATTGGGTAATGATCGGACAAATATTGAGTTGGCTCACCATTAAATATATAGGCACCTGTACAGAATTGTTCCAGCGTTGGGCTAACCAAAATATAATCGATTCGACTCTTAGTCTTTTGCATCTCTTCTCTGGTCAACCATTCTGGTACATTAATGGGGGTGGGACATGTAGTCCGGTCATCGAGCGAGACAAATCGTTGACATACATCCGTCAATGGAAGAGATAAAAATGAGGCCATGACACTATAGTCAAACAAACCATTGCGTAAATTCTTATATTTCTCATTCTTCAGATCACCCCTGCGAGCGCGTTCTAATTGATAGGGATATTTTATGTCGAAATCACCATCAAAAGGAGAATGGGCGTTAAAATCACCCAGTACGATGTATTTGTCGTTGCTGACACTTCCTCTCACTATTCTTTCGGCAATGATCCCGGTTTCTTCTTTTCTAAACTGCCAATCTGCCGGACTCAGATGCACAACGTAAAAATCGATGCCCCAGGTTTTACAATGTAGCATACCATGCCATAACCCCTCCAGTACCCTTTCCATTAATTCGATCGGTTTATTTGACGTCAGCCCGACCGGATATCCTCCTTCCTTCAATATTACTGCATAGTTGTGATTCCACTTTTTTGCCAAAAGTTCCAGTTTTTGCTGATTAAAATCGCAGAGCTCCTGCAGTGCAATTACATCAGCATTTTGGTCTTTAACCCAACTGACAAGACTGGCTTCCCGACTACTATCTTTTCCCCAATCGAAACCGGTGAGAATATTATAGCTCATGACTCTGATTTCTTCCGACTGACAATATCCTGACCGGCAAATCAATAAGGTGAGCAGGGTAAATAGAATCCACTTCATAATGGTGGCCAGGGCCAAATCATCTCCCGTATTCACTCTTGAAAAATTCATGTAATCTAAAATACGTTTTCTGAGCAAGTTTAACCTGTCACTCTTATCATATTTTAGATTTAGTAGAGAAATCAATCGCCGGTTGTGAGAATCTTGACAGAGCCAGGCAAATCAGCTAAATGTACGGACAACCGGTATCTCAGTTCCAGTACTATGGCTTGCGATTGAATCTAAGTGACGGTCAGAGCAAGGAATTCGTCGTTGAACGAATAGTATTGGCATATCAGGGTTTAAGACTTATCTTAACCTGCAAAGCCGAACTATGCAAGTCTAGTGTCTCTCATGAGATGGCTTTTTGGCTTATGATCAAAAATTCAGTCGCATAATATTCATTGAAAAAACAACCTATGATTTACAGGCATATATTAAGTATTCTAACTCTGGTGATGACATTTAATAGTTCGCAAGCACAGGGCACATACGAGTTGCAACCAACTTTAGAAGCTAGGGCAGTGACCCTTCTGGAAGTAGATCGTCTATCATTCAAGGACTTAAATAAAAATCAGAAACTGGACATTTATGAAGACTGGCGACAACCGGTAACCAATCGCATTGAGGATCTGATAAAGCAAATGACCCTGGAAGAAAAAGTGGGCATGCTGCTGATTAACACCCTGAATGCAGAAGAAAATGGTAAACTATCACGTCGGGCTGTCGAACTAGTTGAGGACGAAAAGATGACCCGGTTCATTTTCCGAAATAGTGTGAAAGACATCCCCGATAATTCTGAAAGAGGGAATTCATTTCGAGGTGTTCAAATCACGCCTTTTGCTGCCGCACAGTTTATCAACTCAGTACAAGAATTGGCAGAAAGCACACGACTGGGAATACCTTTGCTGTTCAAGTCAAATGCCAGAAACCATATGGAATACGATGCCAGATCTGGCATCAATGTGGAGTCTGGTTCATTTTCATCCTGGCCGAAAGAAAGTGGTTTGGCTGCAACCCGGGATATCGAGCTGATCGCAGAGTTTGGCAAGATCATGGCAAAAGAGTGGACTGCCATCGGACTGAGAGGTATGTACGGATATATGGCTGACCTCTCAACGGAGCCACGATGGTATCGAAATCATGAGACCTTTACCGAAGACAGTGATCTTGCCTCGGAGATTATATCAACACTTGTCAAGTCCTTGCAGGGAGAATCATTAAATTCCAAAAGTGTAGCCCTTACCATAAAGCATTTTCCGGGAGGCGGACCACAAGAAG
>JABDLW010000039.1 GCA_013001805.1 Saprospiraceae bacterium
ATACTGTCCGAGCCAAAAAGAACCCTAGAGCACCGACCGCAAGTTAGCTGAAATCTTGTGGTCCAGAGCGAAGGACAACACTACAGGCGAGTTTATAGGGTGTAGCGGAAGAACACCCTAGTGTGACTGTTCTTGAGCGATCCGGTTGCAATGCAAACGGGCGAGGTGCAGTGCACCTCGAAGCGAGAAGAACCGCGTTCAGCGGATGGGGAGCCTTTTGTCCCGTATAAGTTTGCCCCGTCCATCTGGCAGGCCAAGCCGGACAGGCTGGAGGCGAAACAAGAATTACAGATGAGGATGATAGGTATTCTCCACTATTAGGTACACGAACTATTAATTATATCTTACCCACTAAATATGAATAAGAACCTAATTATTTTTTAATGTCACAAATAAATTCCTACCTGAGAGACTTCGTGGCACAATGGCCTGAACCTTGATTTTAAAAAATGCATTTGATTTTGATTTATCTCTCTGAATGGAAATAAACACTTTGTGTCTTTGGGGCTATTTCGCATTTCCAAAACTGCACAGTTGAAAAACTACATCTAATTCCCCTTAATCATCTTGACCATATGCAGACTATTATTGCCATTGTTCAGAATAGAAATAAAGAAAATCCCTGGCGGAAGTGATTGAACATCAATCGAAGTCAATGTCCCTGAACTCGAAATGGTTTGGTGCACTGCACCATTTATATCAAGAATTCTTAATTGATAATCTGCCAATAAACCCTCAATTTGAACATAGTTTTGAGCTGGACATGGATACAATGAAATCGAATTATTTTTTAGAAATATTTGTGTGTCAGGACTGATTACGTCAGTTTCGACTGTTGGTCTTAAAATGAGTTGCAGTGCCCAAATTGGCGTATTATTCATATAGGCACCGGCCCGGGATCCATCTCTCCACAAGCCATCGAAATCGACATCAAAGTCGGAATAAGAGTCGAAAAGACTCAGATTAATTCCGGGTATATTCAGCATATTTATAATTGGTGTTACATCCAGACCGGCAATAGGTAAGGAAGGAGCATTCAAAAATTGAGTTGCTTGTGCAAATGTTTCTGAGATATTCTGAGACTGCTGCCCTCCGGAAACAGCGTTGGAAGCGAATACCGCATTTGCCCAAACTCGCTGAGTATAAGAAGTATTTACACCAGAAACCGAAATGCCATGGCTACCATTGGTCACTACCGTATTAAAGAATATGTCGACATCCCTTGGTTGGAAGCCATTATGTGTTTGTATAGATATTCCCGGACCTCCCGACGTGTTGAAAAGAATATTATTATAAGGGTACCTCTATTTACCTCTGAATGAGGAAAAATTTAATAAGATGCGAGCCAGATAAGGCTGGAGGAAGAAAGATAGCCGTAGCTATCTGACTGACGATCAACGAAGTATGGTGAAGCATATTATTAAGTAAATTTTCAAAGAAAATTGTTTTTACCATGAATGGGGTTGATTGAGGTACCCATAAAAGCCTAGATTTCCCGTCCCCTGGAATAAGGCTTCATTTGGATTCTGAAAAAATAAATTGCCGTAAATTTCATAGTAGTCAGATGAGCCGTCTCCACTGGCAGGAAAATTACCTACCAGCAAATTGGGTCGGGCCAGATTTCCCGACGATGCATTCTGGTCTTTACTAAAAACGTTGTAGCGAATAATTGTTTTACCTATGGGTGGCATTCCCATTGCCAGGTTGCGTGTGCTGATATTCTGGTGTTTGACCTGGCAATTATATCCAGTCGTATTCAACACTAAATTATACTCGATAATACTATTTACAAATGGTTGTTCGCCATCAGAATTGCCAAAATACATACCTGTTCCAGCTGCGATAATCTGGTTGTGATGCACCCACCAGTTCCAACTTGGACATTTTGTACTGATTCCGACATTTTGTTGATCTGCACCATAATTATAGATTTCGAGGCCTTCCACCTCTACATCGTGCGTCCATTGTGTACTATTGCCTTCCGCTTTTAACGCATCAATGCCGGCAATGCCCTGACCATCGCAAACCAGATCTTTCAAATGGATGAATGACGACAACTTTAGAGAAATGGTGTTGCAACAAGAATTACCTAAGAAGATTGGTTTCAACTGACCCGGTTGGCCTGCAATCAATATCGGATGCTGTACAGTTCCGTTAAGATTTTCAATTCTAAGCGATTGAACGTAATTACCGGGCACCAGGTACAGCGTATCACCTGCCTGCAAAATTGACAGCGTATCGCGAAAGTTGGCAGGTCCGGCTACTCTGATATTAGCAAAAAGAGAACAAACTGATACATTAATTAACACCAGAAGTAAGAGGCGTAGACCCATGAGCTATCTCATTTAGGATTTGCTATGGTGTTCGCACGTTAACAAAACGACAATTAGAATGCCAGATTATCCATAGCTTTGTAAAAATCATTTATATAAAATCAAGTAAAACTGAAATCTCGCAACCGAAACAGTCTATGGGCAGGACCAATCCAAGCCTGTTTTTGGAAAAGGATGACACCCAACAACAAGTAGTAAGATCACTAATGAAATCAAGTAACATGATGAAATACACATACATGGTCATTGCTCTGATATTGACCATACCACTCATCCAGGCTCAACCTTTTCATCCCATTGATAAAAGCCCTCTGGATATCGCCTACTTTCCAGACAATTTTGCCCATGATCGCAGCGCCGGCGATGCTGCTTTAATCCGGGTGATCTACAGCAGGCCACAGAAGAATGGCAGAGAGATCTTTGGCAATCTGGTGCCCTACGGAAAAGTATGGCGGGCGGGCGCAAATGAAAACACTGAAATTAAACTATACCGGGATGCTACCGTGTCCGGAAAACCGTTGCCAGCAGGTACTTATTCACTATTTACTATACCGGATAAAAATGAATGGACGATCATTTTCAACCATGCACTCGATTTCTGGGGTGCCTACAGCTATGATGAAGCTAAAGACGCCCTAAGAATAAAGGTTCCCAGGGTAGCATTGACCAAACCCGTAGAATACTTTTCCATTTTATTTCAAGACAATGACAATGGTGGCATAGTCATGAAATTGGCCTGGGATACCACGCTAATTGAAGTCCCTTTCCAATTCTAAAAGTAAGATTCAAATCATTTTTCCCAAGTACTGGCCGGTTTGCTATTGACTTTTCCCATGCCATAAAAACATCTGTTCATATTTTTCCTATATTGATAGGTGGCCAATTGGCCTCCATTGCATTTTTTATGTATTATAATTTTAGGAATAAGTATGGATAAGCAACATTCTAAAAGAAGGCAATTTTTGAGAACATCCCTTTCTGCATTCGCGGGCTATTCAATCGGTCCGGTGATAAGTTCTAAAACCCCAACGAAGACTATCAAAGGGTTTTCCCGTTCTCCGGCAATCATTGGTAAGGCGGTTCCAACCATCAAATTTGCCGTTATTGGTTTAAATCATGGCCACATTTATGGTCAGACCGAAGCCATGTTGCGGAGTGGAGGTCAGCTGGTGTCGGTTTTTGCTCCCGAGCCCGACCTCCTGGAAAACTATACCAAACGGTATTCCAATGCCAAAGTGGCCAGGAGCGAAGCTGAGATCCTGGAGGATAAGGACATTCAGTTGGTGTTAAGTGCCGGTATTCCCATTGACCGGGCTCCACTGGGCCTCCAGGTTATGCAGCATGGTAAGGATTATATGGTCGATAAACCAGGCATCATCACACTGGAACAATTGGAGGAAGTGCGAAAAGTACAAAAGGAGACCAAACAAATCTATTCCATTATGTACAGCGAACGGCTTGAAAACCGGGCTACCGTGAAAGCCTCGGAACTAGTCGCTGACGGTGCCATCGGACAAGTGATCCAGACAATCGGATTGGGGCCACACCGCATTCGATTAAGTAGTCGCCCGCAATGGTTTTACGATAAAAAGTTCTTTGGCGGAATTATTTGTGACATTGGCTCGCACCAGTGCGATCAGTTCCTCCATTTCACCGGTTCGACGGAGGCTCAAGTCGTGGCATCTCAAACCGGGAATGTACACTATCCCCAGTATCCCGAATTTGAAGATTTTGGGGATGTCACCTTTCGGGGAAATCGCGGTACTGGTTACATCCGGGTAGACTGGTTCACTCCGGATGGATTGAATAGTTGGGGAGATGGGCGGTTGACGATCCTGGGTACAGAGGGCTACATCGAGATTCGCAAGAATGTTGATATCGCCGGCAGGGACGGTGGCAATCATTTATTTCTGGTCAATAATAAAGATACATTCTACATAGATTGTCAGGATGTACATCTACCCTATGGAGATCAGTTGGTACATGATATCGTGAACCGTACGGAGACCGCCATGAGTCAGGAGCATTGCTTTTTAGCTACTGAGCTGGCATTAAGAGCACAAAAGATGGCACAGAGGCTAGTCATTGAAAAGCGAAGTAAATAGTGATAGTACTTTGTCCAGTAAAATATGTTGAATAATTCTGAGATTATTTTAAGGCCTAATCAAGCCATGCCCCGACATTTATCGTCGGTGGGCGGAAAACACAAGCATAGCCGAAGCTCTGCTGAGCCCGCCCGGACGGATGTCCATTCGGACGGGTATTTACAACGGAGAGTAGGTCGAAAAGAACCCAGAATTAGCGACAATCTTTGCTTGACAGAGTACTAGCAGAGCGAATCATGATTTACTTTTGGGAATCAACCTTCAATTTCAACTAACTAATGGGTTTGTCTACAGGCGCTTAAAAATAAATCGGGTGACGTAGATACCATTTCCATCAGTTTCACCCCCATCACTTTCTACTCCGCTGGTTACAAAGACCAGATCCCAACCCTCCTGTGACAAATTGTTTAATTTGGATGTGATCAAGGCATCGTTAGAGGCAATGTTTTGAAAATTGATGCCTGCAGCACTATAAAAGTTCAGCAACTTCGCCTCATCTAACCTGTCGATTTTAGCATCCGCTCTCTTGACCTCGTTTTGGTTGCTCTTTTTACCATCAGTACGATTAGTGGTAAAATCTTCAATGTCCATTTCAGTTTGGTTTTCAATCATTCTTGATCGGCCCAATCCTGCCGGAACGATTGATTCAACAACCGTGACAACCTTATATGTAGGAAAAGGCTGAGCAATCAATAACTGTATGCTGGCGAAGTTTAGTAA
>JABDLW010000044.1 GCA_013001805.1 Saprospiraceae bacterium
ATTCTGTATTTTTAAGAACGCGACACGATTTACTTGTATCTACAATAAACCTTCCAAAAATGAAAAAGGACAAGCAACAACCGATCAAACAAGAGGTTTTTGATCTTTATGACGATTATGCTCACAATCGCATTGACCGGCGTCAATTTATCGATGGCGTCTCCACTTATGCCGTAGGCGGCTTAACCCTGGCTTCACTGCTTCAAGCCATTTTACCCAACTATGTCGATAAAATTCAGGTTCGCCAGGATGATAGCCGACTGAATTCCGAATATATAGAATATGAATCTCCCGATGGAGGAGGCACCATGCGGGCCTTGTTATCCCGCCCAGTGGAGGCCAACGGCAAGTTACCCGGCATCGTGGTCGTACATGAAAACCGGGGGCTTAATCCACACATTGAGGATGTAGCCCGGCGGGCAGCACTGGCTGGTTTTATTTCCATTGCACCCGATGCATTAACTCCCTTAGGCGGATATCCCGGAAATGATGATGATGGGAGGGATATGCAGCGACAGCGTGACCGCGATGAGATGCTGGCCGATTTTACGGCGGCATTCTCTACACTTAGAGATCATGAAGAATGTACAGGTAAGGTAGGTGTAGTCGGTTTTTGCTTTGGTGGCTGGATCTCCAATATGATGGCCGCAACCATCCCTGACCTCGCGGCGGCGGTCCCCTTTTATGGAGGTCAACCTCCGGAAGAACTGGTACCTAATATCAATGCACCCCTGTTATTGCATTTCGGTGAATTAGATACCCGGGTCAATGAGGGGTGGCCGGCCTATGAAGCGGCTCTAAAAGCAAACAATAAAGAATACGAGGCGCATATCTATCCCGGAGCAAACCATGGTTTTCATAATGACACCACGGCGCGATATGACAAGGAAGATGCCGAGCTAGCCTGGAGCCGGACCGTGGAGTTTTTTAAGGCAAAGTTGCTGTAGGTAGAGCTGATGTTTTTTAGTGAATCCAATCAATAGAAGATTTCTAAATATTTTTCAAAAACAATAAATCTAGAACCATGGCGATACTTATTTTAAACCACAAGGTGGCTGATTATGCAGCATGGAGACCAATCTACGATGGCGATGTCCAACGAAGATCGCAGGCGGGCTTTAAGGAACTCGCAGTAGGAACTCAATCTGACGATCCTAGTATGGTATATATGATCTGGGAAGGGGATCCTGCAGTCGTGCGAGCTATGCTGGCTGATCCTGAGCTGGGAGCAAAAATGAAAGAGGCTGGCGTCGTAAGTGCCCCGGAATTAATCGTGGTAAATACCTGATTGATTTCACTGTATACAGGTTGTAGAGGGAGAGGTCAATCTTGGAGAATGATCGACTTTCCTCTGTAGTGACCGTGGGTAGCTTCAGTTAGAGGATCTTATTAGCCCGTTCATAGCCTGAACGTTTCCGAAAAGTGGGGAACTGGATGTATATTAAAATTCAAAATCTCTAATCCTCCGTCTTATTCAGGAGTATATGGAGGTACCCTAGGAGGCTGTTGAAATACTTAAGTTGATTGCTGAAGCCGTAAATCGTCGTTTTCTGACGAGGCGAGACGAAGGAAGATACTGGGCGGTAACTGACTGAGGATCAACGAAATCAGAAACGATGAGAACGGCTTGTGATTTTTAAATAATAAATTATTAATGGGAAAATCAGCGCAAGTTGGGTATTTCAAGAGCCTCCTAGAGTAAGGTTTGCTATGTCCGATAGTCAATAATCCACAATTTGATCTGCTCGGATTAATGGTGGTCTTAAAAAATCATTGGAGGTTAATGGTGGGTTTCTATCGATTGATAATTAGAAAAATGAAACATTTTCATCTTTTGACCCTACTATTTTTCTCCTCCTTAGGATATTCCCAAAACTTTCCGGGGGCAAAATTAATGATTAAGAAGTTTCCGGGAGAAATTGTCCTCGACGGAGTACTGGATGAGGCGGGTTGGAAGGAGGCTGACGTCGCTGATAATTGGTATCAAAATTTTCCGGTAGACAGCTTGCCATCTCCTTTTCAAACCGAGGCGCGGATGACGTACAACGATGAGTTTCTTTACGTTTCTTTTGTGTGTTTTGACGATGAGACTCCGGATGTGGTTAATTCTTTGCGTAGGGATTTTACTTATGCCCTCAATGATAACGCTTCTTTCATTTTTGGACCTTACAACGACCGCCTCAATGGCTATTTTTTTAATGTTACGGCTATCGGGGCACAAAGAGATGGCACGGTGTCAAGTGGAGGCAACGGAGAAAATGCCTTTAATATCTACTGGGACAATAAATGGTACTCCAAGGTAGTCAGGTATAAGGACAAGTGGGTAGCTGAATTGGCCATACCCTTCAAAAGCTTTAAGTATAAAACTGATGTAAAAGAATGGAACGTCACTTTTGACCGACTCGATAAGAAACGAAATATTAAGTCGGCGTGGGTCCGTACACCCAGGCAGTTCTATACCGGCACATTTGCCTATGCCGGGCAGCTGGTTTGGGAAGATCCCATTCCTGTATCTAAAACAAATATTGCAGTCATCCCTTACATCTCTGGCGGCAAATTTGAAGACAGGGAAATTGACCCAGTGGAATCAACTGCCGAGCTTCAGACTGGCTTCGATGCAAAGATTGGTATAACCCCTTCCATGAATTTAGACCTTACAGTCAACCCCGATTTCTCACAGATAGAGGTAGACCAGCAGGTCCTGAACTTATCGAGGTTTGAGTTTCAATTTCCTGAGCGAAGACAATTTTTCCTGGAAAATAGTGACTTATTCGCGAGTGCGGGTTTTGAGTCCGCACGACCATTTTTCTCAAGGCGAATCGGCATAGTTCAGGACACGGCTGGTGTTGTGCAAAAGGTACCCATTGCATACGGTGCCAGGCTCAGTGGTACCATCAATGAAAAATGGCGGCTGGGTATAATGAATATGCAAACAAAAGAGAAACTTGACTTAGGACTTCCCGCACAAAACTATACCGTAGCCACCCTGCAAAGAATGCTTTTTGAACAATCTAGTTTTTCCATGACATTTGTCAATAAAGAAAGCCTCGGTGTTTTGGAAGCAGATTCCTTAAAGTATTTTCACCCTGGCATTTTCCGAAGGTCTGACCTTAAAAATCAATTAATGCGAAATACTTACAACCGGGTTTTGGACGCCGATTTGGTCCTGCGCAGTAAGGATAATAGATGGTATCACAATTCATTTCTGGCTCAATCTTTTAGTGCCGAAAATCAGCCAAAGAGATTGGCAGGTTCAGCGCTTTTTCGCTATTCAGACCGTAGTTTCCTCGCAAGTTTGGGTCTATTCTTTGTCAATGAAAACTTTAATCCGGAAGTGGGCTTTGTCCCGGGACAAGGAATATATCCGGGACAAATGGGTTACTATTCTCAACTCGCTTATAAAATTTACCCGAAGAGTAATGTTCTCCTATACTCCGGACCAACATTCGAAATAAATGACATTTATTTACCGGGCAGTGGAACTTTAGCCGATCGGGAATACACGATTGGATACACGTTTAATTATAAAAATTCGGCAGAATTTAGTATTGAATATCGGCATGTTTTTCAGCGATTGACCGTTGACTTTAATCCAATAATCAAGTCAGGATATAGAAAATTTTTACAGGGAGATAAATATAACTGGAATACTATTTCCGCTACCTATCAGAGTGATTCAAGAAGAAGGCTAAATTTTTTATTTAATTCAACCTACGGTGGATTTTATAACGGTACCAATCTAAATTTCGGTGGCGAGCTTAATGTTCGGTTTCAGCC
>JABDLW010000052.1 GCA_013001805.1 Saprospiraceae bacterium
GAGGGTGGCATTGCTGGACGCTGGAGGATCGCCCCATTTCACAAAAAAAAGAAACTCCACCTCAGGCTAATTTTATCTCCCGATATCGTTCGCAAATGATTGCCGATAAAGAAGATGTTTTGAAGGCGATTGATGAAAAAAACACCTGTATTGTGAGTGCATTGGGACGAAGGCAGCATCGGGGCGAAAGAAACGAATATGGTCGCAGAGGACATATCCCAGGTGCAATGAACGTAACCGCATGGGAGATTTTGGATCGACAGACCAATAGGTATAAACCTATCGAAGAGCTAAAAAGGCTTTTCAAACCTATGCTGGATCAGGATCGCGTCATTACATACTGCGGTGGTGGAGTGGCCGCCTCCAGTGACGCCTTTATATTATACTTACTAGGACACAAACAGGTGGCGGTTTATGATGGAGGCCTGATGGAATGGTGTGCTAACCCTGAACTGCCCCTTGAGGTTGATACGTAATTGTTAGCCGGTCATGGATTTTGGACGCCGCTTAGTCAAGGCCTTTTTCTCGCCAGGTCCATGTTCGTACCTTTTATTTCCACGGACCATCCATTGTCCCATTAATAAACCCTATTTTTCATTTCAGATATTTCCCAGGCAGCTATTCTTTTAACAACCCACTCTGTAAAAGCGCATGGTCTATCGCCAAGCGGTCCACTTCATTTACAGCTTGCAACGGAGGCCTGACAAAATCATACTTTTGACGACCAAGTCGCTTGAGGGCATACTTCATGCGAACGTGAGCATCTTTTCCTGGCTTATAAAAAACTTGTGACAAGGGAAATATCCGATCATTTATTTGCCGTGCCACTGTCAGGTCAGAAACCTCCACAGCTTCAGCCAGTGCTACCTGAAGATCAGCAGCCACACTACCCATACCGGAGAGAATGCCGTCGGCACCGGTGGCCAGGTCGGCAAGTAACCACTTGCTGTGTGTTGACCAAACCGCCACATCCTTTTCCAAACTATGCAATGCCCGCATATTGCGCTCAAATGTCGCTGGGTCCCCACTGCCCTCTTTGACTGCAAACACCGGAGGGAGACTGGCCAATTGAATTAATGTTTCGGTCGGATACCTCGATTGATAAATGACTACGGGAAGACTACTCGCAGAGCATGCAACCTCGAATCGCTTACGAGCAGATTCCCACAATAAGCCTTCCTTACTGCTGGGTGGCATAATCGTCATTGCATGTGCCCCTTCATCTTGCACATCTTTAGCTAAGGGTTCGAGGGTTGGACATTCCTCCGATTCTCGTATCGCAGCAATAACGGGAACACGGTCACCAACGGTAGTGAGAGCTTCGTAAAGTAGTTTCCGTCGCTCATCACGAGTCAGGGTTTTGTCATGTCCCGAACCTCCATTAACCATGATGGCCGAAACACCACGAACATCCGCTAAGGCGCGCATGTGTCGTCTGAACTCGACTATATCAACCTGGCCATCTTCGTCAATAGGTGTTAATGCCGCCGGAACGATGGCCTTGCGAGGGATCATCCCGTTACCAGAGTCCCGAGCTTGCTGAGCTAAAGTAACCTTGTTTGAAGAACCCGATAGCAAGGAAATCACGCTGGTTCCCATCGAAACGATAAATTGATTTCGTTTCATATTTAATCTTTTTTTTTGTCTTCTTGTAAAATATACAATTTTATATCTAGATGAATTTCCTCCGCCATTTCAGTGGCCTCGAGTGGCAGCCGAGAAGGTGAGATCCTGCAAGATGCCCGCAGCATATGATTGAAATTGCAGGCATTGACGATAACTAAAACTATTTTCGAATCAATCACAAAGCAGGATAGTTTAATCTATCCGGCCTCCCTGTTATTTGATTGCACGAGTGCTTGGAATCCTCCATAAACCATCCTGCTTGCATCAAAAATCAATCGTTTAGGGTTGGTCAATGGGGTAACTAACTCTGCCATCCTTGGGTCAGTAGGAACTTGCTTATTTGCTAAGTCACGAGTCTCCTTTGAAGGAAAAATAACCCAACCAAATATAATGGCTTCATCTTCTTTTGCATCCATTGTTTCAATGAAAGAACGGGTGCCTTCCAAAGTCAGGTCCTCACCAACGTATTCAAAATAAGCAAGTGCACCATATTCTTTCCAAATTTCAGCTACCTTTTCAGCCACATTCCTGTATTCGTTTAGGTGAATTTGTGGCACTGGAAAGACAAAACCGTCTATGTAATTATTAACACTTTCATTCATTTTTATTTTTTTGACTTGGTGAATAAAGAATAAGCGTCTATAGTTGCAACCTCAGCTTCATTGGTGTTGCCAGTATCTTCGTCAAACGAAATGAAAAATAATAAGAATTCATATTAGGGTATACATTAAGCATCTATACAAAATTCATTTGACATGTATTCGAATTTTCATCTGATTCCACATATAATTAACAGTGTGAGATTTCCCCTTATCATTTTTCATTGCATCTGACCATATTAAGGTCATTTCAGAGCCATCCTTACTAATCCATTTTGGCGATAACTTAGGTTGATACGTTCGATTTTTCTCATTATCCACAACCCAATAATCGGTATAATAAAACTGCTCCCATGGACCAAAAGGATTTTCTGAATACCAAAAACCCAAACTGCCGGTTTCGGTGTGCATCCATGCGTCGTAATAATCTTTGTCGGAGTCTGTCATTCCGTGTCCGGCATAGGTGCCACCATTCACCATAATGTATAAACCCAGCCCTTCGTTCCAGACTACAGAAGGCAACCAAGAGTACCATCCAAAATAGTGACCTTTTGAACTTTTTTCGGGATACTCAAATACGTAGCCACGCTGGGTAATATCGGCTGACCAATTAGGCTGACCATTTTCCCCATAAGCCCTAAAATACTCCCATTCACTTCTGTTCCCAATTTTATTTCTTGCCACTCGGGCAAGAGTAAG
>JABDLW010000316.1 GCA_013001805.1 Saprospiraceae bacterium
ATTATTCCACAAAAACATGTGCCATCTAAAATTGTCGGGGAACATGTGGCTGTTGGTTGGATTTCTGGTACTTGGCTGGTCGGGGCTGAGTCGCGGTAGTCAAGTAAATGATCTTGACGAAATAAATACTGAGAAATCGATTTCTCCAAACTCTGTGCAACTATCACATATTGAAATTCAGGAACAGTTTATTGACTTTAGAAAATTGAAGGATCTTAAATATCGGCAGGAAATTCCCTTTGGCGATGCTTTAAGCAGTGCTTTTGATTCGACCGTTGCTCACCATAATTATCCGGTGACGATGCACTTGCCAAATTTTCTCAACACACTCAACTTCCATTTTGCTGCCATCGACTGGGAAGCCCCGCATAAAATCAAATATAGTTACTATTTGGAAGGTTTAGAGGAAGATTGGGGCACGACCAGTCCCCAACCAAATGCGATGTATCGCAACCTGCCCTTTGGTAGATATACCCTTCATGTAAAAGCTATGGGCGCATCTCAGTCATGGAGCAAACCGCTCACATACACTTTCATTATCCGCCGCCCCTGGTGGAGATCCTGGTTGGCCTATTGGTTATATGCAGCCATTCTATGCTCAATCGCATTCTTTTTGGTCTTCCTCTGGCAGGAAAGAAGAAAAGAGGTTGAAGAAATGCAACAACTTTTGGCTGCTTACAAAGAACTACCTTTCACAATGGATAGAGATCGATATGCGGAAAATGATGCAGGAGGTTTTTTGAACCTGGTAAATCACACATTGGAAAATCACTTAAGTGATGAGAATTTCGGCATTGCAGAGCTTTGTGAAATATTAAACATCAGCCGGGCACAGTTGCACCGAAAATTGAAAAAGCTGACTGGCCTATCCACTTCGCATTATATTCGTTCGCTCAGATTGGACATCGCCAGGGAGATGCTTAATGATTCTAATTTAAATGTGTCAGAAGTAGCTTTTTCGGTTGGGTTTAGTAGTGCGGCCTATTTTTCCAAAGTATTTAAAGCACAGTACGGGTATGCACCAAGCGAGGGTCGATAGTTTTTGCATTATTACGTATTTATGAAGGGTGATCTTGTAAGCCATAATTTAGTTCAATAAGCTACCATGGTCAGATGGTCATGGCATTAAGTTGGGAAGAGACAAAGTACGTAAGTGAGTTGATTCCCAATAGGACTATTGGTCAACTCGATTTGCCCAAAGGGTTGTCCTTCGCTTTGTGCTTCAATTATTGTATCACCACACGGACTCGTTCGGCAAATGCAAAATGTCTGGATCGGATTCTCTTTCGTTCGCTATATTGATGTGAGATTGAAAAACATCGCTTGCATTAAACCAACTTCTAGCTTATGTTTATTTATCGACTTTAGGAACTACATCATGCTGGGTCAAAGTGGTGACGCTACCATATTGTGCAGTTGTGAGATGCCGCTCGATAGTTCATTAAATTAAAACAGACCACTGAATAGTACCATATCTTTCCGTATTATGAAGGGGTGTACTTTGTAATTTCTAAAACGTAGTGGGTAGACAAGGTGCCATTGAAAGACTGAGGTTATTTCCGCAAGAAACCGGATGTTCTCGCAAGAAGAAGAAGAACAACAGGTGGGATACATCATTGTGTATGTCGAATAACAAAATTAGTGCAAACCAATAAAGATATTGAAAAGTGATAAAATCAGACAATCAAATTGACCGTATTTACCTCACACATTGTTCAGCTTTATGCGCAAGAGCTTCTACAAGGACTCTTTTGTGGTTCCTTGTTTGGGGTGCATGGTTCAATGCATCCACTGTAGCTCAAACCAATATGACCTTTGATATTGTACTCATCGGTGGAAGGGTGATCGATCCCGAGACCAATTTAGATGCATTACGGAATATTGGGATCCGCGATGGGCGAATTATGGCAATCTCGTCAGAGATGTTGACTGGTGATCAGATTATTGACGTCTCGGACTTGGTGGTTTCATCCGGTTTTATCGATTTACATGTGCATGGCATTACCAACCAGGAACAAGAATATCAAGTCCGCGATGGCGTGACGACTGCTCTGGAACTTGAATTTGGAGTGCCATATCTGGCAGAGTGGTATCGCTCTCGGGAGGCAAAGGCCATGATCAATTATGGCGCCAGCGTCTGTTGGGCGGTGGATAGAGTCAGGGGAATAGAAGCGGTCAATCCGGCATTCGAAGAAGTACAGCACGAAGTCTCAGCAGGTGACTATCGTGGGATTCCTTCCGTGATGAACCATTTCTCTCGGGCTTTCTCTATTGAGCTTTCAGACACCGGCAAAGTAAAAATGCTTGAGGGCATTAAGTCGGCTTTGACGGAGGGAGGCGTAGGGATTGGAGTTCCGATCGGCTATGTGGGAGGTGCCAGTAGGGAGGAAGTTTTTAAGATATACCAGCTGGCTGGAGAAATGCATGTACCGATCTTTAGTCATGTTCGTTCCGGGGGCACCATGGCTGTCCAGCAGGCGATTTGTGATGCCCTACTTACAAATGCACCATTGCATATCGTGCACATCAATAGTGTAACCCAATCTGAGATTGGACTAGCCATTGAAATGGTCCAAACAGCAAAAAAGCAAGGATTCGATATCACCACCGAGCTGTATCCATATCCTGCCGGATCAACTGGATTACAAACGGCTATTTTTGATGAAGGTTGGCAGGAGAGATTAGGTGTGAGTTATGATGCGCTCCAGTGGGTGGCGACT
>JABDLW010000144.1 GCA_013001805.1 Saprospiraceae bacterium
ACCTATCTTAATCCCCATCGGACTGATTACCTTAAGAGCAATCTTTGGAGAGGCTATCGAGGCTAGTAAAACATCATCACAGTTTCAGGTTTCGCAAATTTTTCTTGGATTTATCGATTTCTTTGGAGAGAAGAACCTTGCATTAATCGGAGGGGCAGTAGCGGGGTTGATCATGTTAATATTTCAAAAAAAGGGTGATAAAGATGCTTTGTATACCTCGGTTCAGAATGCCCTGATGAGTGCCGGGGTGATCATACTCATCACATCGGCAGGAGGGGCCTTTGGTGCCATGCTTCAACAGACCAGCATAAGCGAAAGAATCGGTGAATTAACCCAGGGCTATCAAATGGCACTTATTCCGTTGGCTTTCTTAATTACTGCCGTTGTGCGCACAGCCCAGGGATCTGCCACAGTAGCCATGATCACAGCATCGGGCATTTTGGCCGGGATGGCCACTACGATGTCTTTGGGATATCATCAACTATATATCGGATTGGCTATCGCTTGTGGCTCCAAATTAATTCCGTGGATGAATGATAGTGGATTTTGGATCGTATGTAAAATGAGTAATTTGACGGAAAAAGAATTATTAAAAACTTTTTCCCCCATGTTAACCTTAATGGGTATAGCAGGCCTTTTTGTTACTATGATCGCTGCAAAAATATTTCCATTGATATAAGTTGCCTGTATATTAACTAATTCAAAAAATGCATTTGAAATGAAAAGAAGAAATTTACTCAAGAGTTTTGCCAGTAGTTATTTGGGTGCATTTGCCTTCGGAAATGCATCTGCGGGTGTATTTTCTGCAGCAAAAAAGAATCAAACAACGTCTAAAGGCAGCAAACCTATGCTCATGAAAGTGGGCTGCCAGCATGGCGGTACCACTAAAGAAAATCTGGAATACCTGGCCCGACATGGAGTATTTCATATGGATGGCGGATCACCAAAATTTATTGAGGGTGTCGGATGGGATCTTGAAGATTCTTTAGCCAAGAAGGAAGCATGTGAAAAATATGGAATCAGTTTAGACGCTTATCATTTACCTTTGTCATCTGCAGGAATACACAATATAGATACGCCAAATATTATGCTGGGCAAAAGCCCGGAGCGTGATCGTGAGATCGAGATGATCCAGCAAATGATTGAAGTTGCCGGTAAAACAGATGTTCACCTACTTTTATACAATACCATTATTCTTAATATCCTACGGACAGGAAGGACAGTAGATCCGAAAAGGGGCAATGCTTCCTATAGTACCTGGAATTATGAAGAAGCGAAAAAAAAGAATGAACCAAATTATATTGATCAGGTGGTCGATATTGATGAAATCTATGAACGAATCACTTACTTTCTTGACCGTGTATTGCCCGTAGCTGAGGAGTTTAATGTAAGATTGGGAAACCACATAGCAGATCCGCCGGCACCGGTTGGTTATCGGGGAATCACCCGCTGGAATAGCCCGGATGTTTTTGAAGGGATAAAGCGCTTTGCGCAATTATATGACAGTCCATCGCATGGTTTCAATCTTTGCCTCGGTTCTGTAGCCGAAGGGCTTAAGGACCCGAAGACTGAGATCATTCCCATTATTAAGTGGGTGGGTGAGCGAAAACAGATATTCAATATTCATCTCCGCAATATCAAGGGTGGATGGAATAACTTTATGGAAGTATATCCTGATAATGGCGATATGGATTTTGTTGAAGTAGTACGTACACTACGTGATGTAGGATTTGATGGAATGTTGATGCCCGATCATACGCCACATCACGAGGATCCCGCCAGTCACCTGCAGGGCCATGCTTATGCTTTTGGATATAATCAGGCATTGATTGATGCGATTGCCCGGGAGGCATGTTAAGTCCATCCGGTCGATTGGAACGAGGCTGAGAAATTTGCATCTTTAATGCATGATTTCCGCAGAACTTCGATATGGCATCTTCCTGGCAGTTTTGCTGGTTGCTTGTGAAGGACTGCACCAGGAAGAGATTAGCTTTAATAACGAAATAAGACCAATCCTCAATAAGCACTGTTTGCGATGTCATGGAGGTGTACGTGCCAATGGAAACCTGAGTTTCTTATTTGAAGAGGACGCCTTTGGTGAAACTGAATCGGGGCTTCAAGCCATCATTCCCGGAAGTCATCGTGAGAGCCAACTCTATCAGAGAATCGTGCATGAGGATCCCGAGCTGAGGATGCCCTTAGACAATAAGCCCCTTCCTCCTGAAGACATCAAATTGATCGCCCGATGGATAGATCAAGGAGCAAAATGGGAAAAACATTGGGCTTATGTCCCTCCCGATGAGTCGATTGTACCTCCGCAAACGAAAATATCCGGTGTGGAAAATCCAATCGATCAATTTGTTTTTGCCCGGTTGGAGGAAAGTGATCTGATGCCAGCTCCACCGGCCGACCCTGCGACGCTGATGCGCCGCTTATATTTAGACTTGACCGGACTGCCTCCTACAGTACAGCAAATTGATGCATTCTTAGCTGATGATGATCCCGGCGCATATGAACGACTTGTAGACCGTCTCCTTTCTTCTGCACATTTTGGGGAGCGTTGGGCATCTATGTGGTTGGACCTGGCCCGATATGCCGACACCAAAGGATATGAGAAAGATTCTAATCGTAGCATCTGGAAGTATAGAGATTGGGTAATCAATGCTTTCAACAGTGATAAACCTTATGATAAATTTAGCATCGAGCAACTCGCTGGTGATCTGATAACTCCTCCATCCAGAGACAGACTAATAGCTACTGCTTTCCATCGGAACTCTATTTCAAACGACGAAGGAGGAACAGATGACGAGGAGTTTAGAGTTGCTTCGGTCATAGAAAGGGTAGCAACAACCTATGAAGTATGGCAGGGTACGACAATGGCTTGTGTACAATGTCATAGTCATCCCTACGATCCCTTCCGGCAAAAGGACTTCTACACTTCAATGGCCTTCTTTAACAATGCTTCCGATTCAGATATTTATAATGAACAGCCTAAATTTTATCATTTCGATGATCACGATACCCTCGAGATTAAAGAAATCATCCGATGGATTAATACCAGGGTCGACAGCACCGAGCGAGTAGATTTTAATTCGTTTCTCTACCAGCAGAGGGAACAGCTACTGTATAATTTGGGACATCGTGTGGTAGAGGCAGAAGAATTCAATCAATCCAGCCCTTTGATAGAATTGATTTGGCCGGACCTTGACATGCTTTGGCAGGTCCAAGACAGTTCGTGGATTCGGTTTGATAGGGTAGATCTTAATAATGTAGAGCAGATTGGCTTCCGGACCGCCACACCACTGGATTTTGCCGGTAGTATTTCTATACACCTGGATGATCCGAAATCCGAAAAAATCGGAGAAGTGAAGGTGACTAAAACGGGAAGCTGGGACCGGTGGCAAGGCACTAAGCCGGCAAAAAATCATCTATTTAAAGAATTTATTGCACGGATCAAACCGGTACCAGGCGAGCATGATGTATACTTCAGATTCTGGATTGGCGATACTTACATTCAACACCTTTTCTATTTGGACCAGATTATCTATTACGAGAAACAACCGGCCAGACATAAGTACGGAAGGGAATTAAATGAAAAATTAAACGCTTTGTCAAGTTTTTCCAGCTTGACGACGCCGATTATTCAGGAGCTCCCGGACGAACGGTCGCGTGAGACTTTTATCTATAACCGTGGCAGCTGGCTTACACCCACAGCAAAGGTGGCGGCGGGACTCCCAGGCATTTTTAATGAAAAAGATAAGTCGATCGAAGACCGGCTTGCGTTTGCCAAATGGCTGGTTTCCACTCAAAACCCTCTCACATCCCGGGTTGCGGTCAATCGCTTTTGGGCACAAATATTTGGCACCGGATTGGTTGAAACTATGGAAGAATTTGGATCTCAGGGTGCAGAGCCGAGTCATCCGGAATTGTTGGATTGGCTTGCGGTACATTTTTCTAATGATCTTAAATGGCGAATGAAGGCGCTGATCCGGTTATTGGTTACTTCTGCCACCTATCGGCAAGCGGCTATTGCCGACAGCATCAAGCTGGAGATAGATCCGGAAAACCGCCTTTTATCACGTGGTACCAGAACCCGGCTTTCAGCTGAACAGATCCGTGATCAGATTCTGGCAGTGAGTGACTTATTGGATCGAAAATTAGGTGGTCCCAGTGTGATCTTCCCCGAACTTAATATTCCCGAGTCTAATATACCTGGTTGGGCGGACCAAAGTGTAAACAGCAGGTATAGACGTACTTTATATGCTTTCTGGGTGAGAACTGATCCTTTTCCTGCCATGATGACCTTTGATACTCCGGATCGCACCATTTGTGTGTCTCACCGAGTCCGGACGAACACTCCAATGCAAGCTTTAAACCTCCTTAATGACCGAACCTACTTTGAAGCATCAACCGCCATAGCCAACAGGATACTTCACGATGAAGATGAGCTCTCGCAACAAATAGAACTGGCCTACCGCATGGTAATGGGTCGTAGTATAACTTCTACCAAACTAGAACTTCTTTCCACCCTCTATAGTGATACAATTAATCATTTGCAGGCAGAAACCCCTGAAAATGTCTCCGACAGCGATGAAGAAGTAAAACTGAAAGGCCTGACCATGGTCGCCAACGCCCTGCTTAACTTGGATGAGTTTGTGGTCAAGGGCTAACTTTTAATATGGTTCGTTGCTAAAATTGTAAATTCATTGCAAACAAACTAAACCATTCGTCAGGTAGTACATCAAATAAGGTAGATGGGTATTAGCACCGAAGCACGGAAAGTTCAGGCACTGTATAATTCGCGTAGACATTTTTTGCGAAATTGTATGTCTGGTCTGGGAGGAGTCACTTTGAGTTCCTATCTCGGAGGAAATCTATGGGCACGTGATGTGCCCAAACCAGGTATATCTAACCCCCATTTCTTGCCCAAAGCGAAGCATGTGATATTTCTACATATGGCAGGAGCTCCTTCGCAAATAGAGCTTTTTGACTTCAAACCCGAATTGCAAAAAATAGATGGTCAGTATTGCCCACCTTCCCTACTGGAAGGCAAACGGTTTGCCTTTTTAAGTGGAAATCCAAAGATGTTGGGGCCACAATCAAATTTTAGTCAACACGGATCTTCCGGGGCTTGGGTATCCGACTATCTACCAAAATTTGCGAAAGTCGTTGATGATGTTTGCTTTCTTAAAGCAATGCATACCGACGAGTTTAATCATGCTCCGGCCCAGTTTTTCATGTATAGTGGTTCTCCACGGACAGGCCGCCCGAGCATGGGAAGTTGGGTGACTTATGGGCTAGGCACTCCAAATGAAGACCTCCCGGGATTTGTAGTATTGATCTCAAGAGGAGGACCAAGTTCTGGTAAACGCTTATGGAGTAGCGGATTCTTGCCAACGATTCATCAGGGAGTACAATGCAGATCCAAAGGCGAACCCGTCCTGAATCTGGAAAATCCTCCGGGTGTAGACGATCACCTTAGAAGGAGATCGATTGACATCATCAATAAAATCAATGAAGCGGAATACCAAGAAGTACAGGATCCTGAAATTTTGACTCGTATTTCTCAATACGAGTTAGCATACAAAATGCAAACGTCGGTGCCGGATGTCATGAACATTGATGCCGAACCAACGTATATAAAAGAAATGTACGGAGTCAAAGCCGGTGAAAATACCTTCGCTAATAATTGCTTGCTGGCACGAAGACTTGTCGAAAAAGGTGTCCGGTTTGTTCAACTGTATGATCGTGGTTGGGATTCCCATGGTGCCGGTCCGGGGAATGGGGTGGGTTTCGGCCTTCGTCAAAGTTGTCAATACGTCGATCAGGCAATGACTGCTTTACTCACTGATCTAAAGCAACGTGGCCTTCTTGACGAAACTCTTTTAATCTGGGGAGGAGAGTTCGGCCGGACTCCTATGATGGAAGCCCGTACTGGCAAAGGGTTTTTAGGCCGGGATCACAACAGCGAAGCCTTTACGATGTGGATGGCCGGTGCCGGTATAAAAAAAGGATTTTCCTACGGAGTTACGGATGAGATTGGATTTGCCGGTGTGGAGAACCGGGTCCATGTGCATGACCTGCAAGCTACGATTCTCCACGAATTGGGCCTGGATCATGAAAAACTCACCTACCGTTTTCAGGGTCGTGATTACCGGCTCACCGATGTGCACGGGCACCTTATCAAAGACATTCTGATCTGATTCCCTCCTTTCAATCCCTTACATCAAATCTGCGTTTTAATTGATCCCCGATTAAATTAAGGCTTAGTACCAACAATAAAATACATAATCCAGGAAACAGAGCAAGCCACCAGGCATTTGGATTTTGCTTGGCTTGGCCGAGGAGAGTACCCCACGTAACCTCATTTACTGGCAAACCGATACCTAAAAATGATAAGGTCGATTCTAAGAGAATAACCGAAGATACACCAAATGCGAAAACCACAATTAAAGGCCCAAATGCTTCGGGAAGAATATACTTGGTTGCAATCTTCCAGTTACTCAGGCCACTAATTTTAGCAGCAGTTATGTAGTCCCGGGCCTTGATCTTGATTACCTCTGCTCTGATAAATCTGGCAAAGCCCGTCCATCTGATGAGGCTGATAATAACAGCTAGCAATGTGAGCGACGGACTTCTCACGATGGCGGCTACTACAAGTAAAATAATCAGTCCCGGAATTGATTGAATTGTTTCAATTAATTTAATGACCAGGAAGTCTGCCGGGAGTCTAAAATATTTACTTTTTTCATCGCGAAAATACAGATTCGGCAAAAATGCGAAAGCCACTAAAATCACTACCAATAAACCCGGTAATAAATCATAATAAACACAATAAATACCATAAATGACCAGAAGCATCCAAATTAAAAAATACCAGGTACTTTGGATCTTCAGATTATTCCCCCAATAACCAGCCGCACCTCCAAGTAACATACCAATGAGGAGTGATATCAAGGCTGACAAAAAGGCAATATATATGGATTTACGACAGCCAAAGACCAATCCTGCAGCGACATCTCTCCCTAGCCGGTCGGTTCCCAGAATGTGCTTGAATTTCATGCCGTTTCTTGTTGTTTGACTTCCGGGAGGGACCAATCTTTCATCTAAATTATGAGCATACTGATGATTAAATGGTATGACCGGATAAATAACTCTGTCGTAATCAGCAAATGAAATTGAGGCCAGATTATTATATTTTTCCGGGTGAAATATTGGCCATTCGGTTTTACCACCTTTTTGTGTGAAAATTGGCAGCTCATTAGCCATATAGTTAGCAAAAATAGCGGTCAGCAGAAAGCCTCCCAATGTAATTCGCACAAACCATTGCGAAAATATAGTCACTCGGCTTTTCTCCCTAGTATGTCGCATCATTTATATGTGTACAGAAAGTAGATTGGAATTCTTCTCTCACGTTTTTTTTGGAATAGGAGATGCACAATCAAGCATTGCTGTTGCTAAGTAAAACATTATATAATAAACAGACGAGTAAAAAGAAATATCCGTGGTGTACAGATATTTGTTGGCTGGTGCATAACAGATCATGCCCGGCTAAAGTTAACTCGTGGATCGGCCCACTGGTAGAGTATGTCGCTAATTAATAAGCCGATTATGGTAAGAACTGACGATATCAAGACCACGCCAATGACAACTGGCCAATCCTGATTCATTATGCTGTCAAACAATAGCCTGCCTGTACCTGGCACATTGCAAATCACCTCAATTACCACGGATCCAGCCAGTGCTGCCGGTAAAATGGAACCCAATAACGTAATCAGTGGAAAACTAGCATTTCTAAATACATGTCGCCACAATATGCTTTTTTCAGAAAGCCCTTTATTCCTTGCATGTACAACATAAGTTTTATGCTTCTCTTCGATAACTGCATTGCGTACTATCCTGGTTAAGTATGCCATGAAGCCAGTACTTAAGACGACGATCGGCAAGATCAATAGATCGGCGTTTTTTGCGATGATTTGCCACTGAGTATCCGTTGAAGTTGCATCCCAGATTCCTACACTAGGAAATATGTCGGTCCAGGCTCCATACTCAGGAGTGGTAAAAAAAACAACCAGTACAGTTGCCAGCCAAAATCCAGGAATCGAATAAAGG
>JABDLW010000152.1 GCA_013001805.1 Saprospiraceae bacterium
CTCGACTTCATCAACACGGAGATGTATACGAGAAAAGGTCAATCAGAGAAGATTTCTGCCATCCAGGAACAATACATGATACCCTCGCATAAGTTCTGGTTTATATTCCCCGAGTATAACGGAGGGGTGCCAGGAATTTTGAAATTGTTTATCGATGCGATTTCAGTGCGAGACATAAAATCCACTTTTCATGGCAAAAAGGCATGCCTGACAGGAATTTCTACAGGGCGTGCCGGTAACTTAAGGGGAATGGATCATCTCACCAATATCCTCAATTATTTGCAAGTGATCGTTCTGCCAAACCGCCTGCCCATATCTTCGATTATGAATTTAAAAGATGCTGAAGGTCAGCTAAGTGACACAGCTACATGGACGATATTAAAAAATCAAGCAAATCAATTTTTGTCATTTTGAAGGATATGCAGCGGGTGATTGTTCATGATTTGGGAAACATAACCTATGATGTTGCTCTACAGATTCAAAAAGAGCACCTGGATAAATTAGTGGCGATTAAAAAGAAAAACCGCCTCAGACCTGCCGATTCTATTGTGGTTCCCACACATCATTTCATATTCTGTGAACATCCCCCGGTGTTCACCCTCGGCCGAACCGGAGATGAAAAGCATTTATTACTCCGTCAATCTGAACTACAGCAAAGGAACATCGCCTATCGTAAAACCAATCGAGGGGGAGATATCACTTTTCATGGACCAGGCCAGATTGTAGGCTATCCGATTTTTGATTTGGAGTTTTTCTTTACCGATGTACATCGGTATGTACGTTACATCGAAGAGGCCGTGATCCGTACTTTGGGCGAGTTCAACATTAAGGGGATCCGAGTCCCGGATTTTACGGGAGTGTGGATCGAAGAAAACACTCAGTTGCCCATGCGCAAGATTTGTGCGATCGGAATCCATTTAAGCCGGTGGATATCCATGCATGGATTTGCTTTCAACATCAACACAGAGCTAGATTATTTTAACATGATTGTTCCTTGTGGAATCCCATCTGAGGACAAATCTGTAACAAATCTATCTAATGAAATTGGTCAGAAAATTGAAATCAAAGAAGTCCAGGAAAAATTAATCAAACACTTCTCGCAGTTGTTTGGATTTGAATTTTCCTGGGAAAAAAACGCCTAACACCATATGATATTAAATGATGGGAGTTGGATCAAACGTTAAATCGAAAATGCATAACGTCGCCGTCGCGAACAGTATACTCTTTTCCCTCCACAGCCATCTTTCCTGCTTCCTTGACAGCATTTTCGGAACCAAAATGCACAAAATCCTGATATTTTATTACTTCGGCGCGAATGAAGCCTTTTTCGAAATCCGAATGAATGACACCAGCTGCCTGCGGAGCCGATGATCCTTTTCGAACAGTCCAGGCACGAACTTCTTTTTCGCCAGCGGTAAAAAAGGTGATTAAATCCAGGAGTAGATAACCGGAGCGAATAATCTTGTGCAGACCTGGCTCATCCAGGCCCAAATCATCCAAAAATACTTTTCGATCATCCGGATCATCCAATTCAGCGATATCTGCTTCTACACCAGCACAAATAATGATCAACTCCGAGTCATCATCCTTTATAGAATTGGCGAAGGAGGTAGTGTAGTCATTGCCCGTGACTACATGGTCTTCGCCAACATTGCAAACGTACAGGACCGGTTTGGCAGTGAGCAACATTGCCTCCTTGATCATATCTCTTCCTGCGTCGCCGGTCTCGACTAATCTTGCGGGTCGTCCCGTGTTTAATTGATCAATGATCTGCTCTGCTGTCTCTACCAGTACCTTTGCCTCCTTGGTGCCTGTTTTTGCTTGCTTTCTTAGTTTTTCCAGTCGCTTTTCCATGGTCTCAAGATCCTTTAGAATTAACTCGGTTTCCACAATTTCTCGATCCCGGACCGGATCAATGGATCCGTCTACATGTACAATTTGTCCATCATCAAAACACCGAACCACATGCAGGATAGCGTCGACCTCTCTGATGTTGGCCAGGAATTGATTGCCCAATCCCTCACCCTGACTGGCACCTTTGATTAAACCCGCAATGTCCACAATCTCAATAGTGGTGGGTTGTATTGACTTCGGTTTCACCAATTCAACCAATTTGTCTAACCGGGGATCCGGCACGGTCACAATACCGATATTCGGCTCTTTAGTCGCAAATGGATAATTGGCGGCGAGGGCCTTAGCCGAGGTCAGGGCATTAAATAGTGTTGATTTCCCTACATTTGGCAGGCCAACAATTCCACATTTTAGAGCCATTGTTCGTTAGTTGATTTAGAAAAAGATGCGCAAAGATAAAATTCCCCAGGAATGATGAATGATTTAAAATGTGCTATTTCCACTATCATTTTTCATGGAGTTTATTCAGAAAGGACTGGAATTACCAAAAAATTAATCTTATGAATTTCCTGGCGCATACTTACCTGTCTTTTGAAAGTCCGGGCTTAATCGTGGGAAACTACCTGGGAGATTTTATTCGGAATAAGGATCTGGCAGTTTTACCAGTCGACATAAAAAATGGTGTGTTACTACATCGGGCGATTGATTCATACACTGACCGGCACGAGATGGTTAAGAAAGGCACCAGCCTTCTGCATAATTCCATGGGCAAGTATGCACCAGTGGTACTTGATATTTATTTTGACTTTTTGCTTTCTAAGCGTTGGTCAGATTTTAATGACGATGCGCTTTCAGATTATTGCCTATTGCCATACCGGGTTTTGATGGCACATGAAAAATTTATGTCCGAGCGAATTGCTAACCGAATGAATCGAATGGTGGCTGATCGTTGGCTCGAAAATTACCAAAGCTATGAGGGCATAGCACGGGTTTTCAGATTTTTGGCAAAAAGGGTAAGATTTAAATCTAATTTAATCAATGCACCACATATATTAAAGGAAATGGAAGCGCCTTTGGAAGAGGTTTTTATGGTGTTTTTTCCAGACTTGATTTCACATTGCCAGGAAAAAATCGATGAGTTTAATTCTTCATCGGAAAAGGAAGCCAGATGAGATCATAGCTATGAATTAACCCTCGAAGTGAAAAGAAAGGGTGATCGTCCGGGAAAGTACGTTCTCTAGTATGCTTGATTCGATAATATTTTCATTAAAAATTAAAATATTATTTATGCCCTGGGTAAATTTAAGTTCGGGTGATAAAATAAAGTAGGGGAAGAAAAATTGCATTCCAAAGCCAGCCTCTACAGAAAAATCAGTGGGAGATATTTTTAAGATACGGTCCTGCGCTTCTCTTCTTGCCTTACTCGCGATATCGAAACTATACTTCAATCCGGCGACAACATAGAGTCTCATGTCGTTGTACGGTTCAGATTTGAATCTCACATGAAAGGGAACTTCCGTAAAAACGGACTCCACTTTAATATTATTTATCAGGTTTTGCTGACTGAGATCCTGATATCTGATATTTCTTTCTGTAAATGAAAAACCTGGCAATAATCTAAAGTCGAAATATCTGCCAATTTTGAGATTGGAAACCACATTCACACTATATCCCGGGCCGGTCACCGATTCTACCGAAAGAATTTGCTCCTGAGTATTGAAGTTCTTACTCCGAAATATATTGTAATTGCTGGAATGAAAAGCGAGGGTGAGACCAAAATAATATGGTTTTCCCTGCTTATTCATGAAGTTGTAATTTCCTTTTCCTGGCTGTTTTTGCGCCTGAGCTGCCAATGAAAGGATGCAGAGAAAAGACAGTAGGATTATTTTTTTCCCGAATATAGGGTGCATATACCGAAGGTAAGTGATTGATGAAATGTATCAGTAAAACCTGCTTGCCTCATTAGGTTTACAAACTCCGTACCATCAGGGAAAGCCTGAGAAGATTCGAACAAGTACGAGTAGGCCCTTTTGTCCTTTGACGTTAATTTACCGATCACAGGCAAAATGTGACGGAAATAGAGTAGATACAGTTGCTTAAAAGGGGATGTCGTCGGGCGTGAAAATTCTAAAATATTCATCTGGCCCCCAGGTTTCAGAACCCTGCGTGCTTCTTCCAATCCTCGCATTGTGTTTTCAAAATTTCTCACTCCAAAGGCAACGGTAATAGCGTCATAAGTATTGTCATCAAAGGGTAGATTTTCCGAGTCTCCCTGTAGAAAAGTGATTTGAGTGGCCAGTGATCTTTTTTGTGATTTAACTCTAGCCAGTTCCAACATTTTTTCCGAGAGATCAAGGGCAGTAATTTGACAGTCTGGTGCATTACGGGCCAGTAAAATGGCAATATCGCCTGTCCCCGTAGCAATGTCTAGAATAATTTTTGGTTTAGATTTCAACGCATGCTTTACGGTTATTTTTCTCCATTTTGTGTCGATGCCACCGGTTAGCAACCTATTTAGGAGATCGTATCGCCGGGCGATGTTGTCAAACATGGATCGTACTTGCTGTTTCTTGGATGAGCCATCTTTGTAGGGAGTTATTTCGTTGTGCTGCATAAAATGCCAAATTTGCTGCGAAGATATATCACTTCTGATTCTGTCCTAGAACCAGCTCGAAATGTTGCAGATTTACTTCTGCTATTTCTAGTTCAGTAGATCTAATTTGAGAGGTTAAGATCTAGCGCAATTGACGACAATGTAGCGATGCATGTGCATAGGTTTGGCACCAATCGTATGATCTAAATTTTACTTAATAATTACTTAGAAAAATAGGGGACAATTCCTTACCTTTGCGCGGCATTAATGCAAAACATTTAAAATTCTTAAATGGCTGACAATCAGAGAATTATTCCGATCAACATAGAAGATGAGATGAAATCAGCCTACATAGATTATTCTATGTCGGTGATTGTGTCCCGGGCATTGCCAGATGTGCGTGATGGTCTGAAGCCGGTGCATCGCCGTATTTTGTACGGAATGCATGACCTGGGTCTGGTATACAACAAGGCCCACAAGAAATCTGCCCGGGTAGTGGGGGAGGTATTGGGAAAATACCATCCGCATGGAGATTCCTCAGTATATGATGCTATGGTGCGGATGGCTCAGGACTGGTCACTGCGATATCCATTGATTGATGGACAGGGTAATTTCGGACATATAGACGGTGACAGCCCGGCGGCCATGCGATACACCGAGGCTCGATTGGCCCGGATTTCGGATGAATTGCTGTCGGATATCAAGAAAAATACAGTTGATTTTACACTAAATTTTGATGATTCGTTGGAGGAGCCTTCGGTTCTTCCTTCCCGATTCCCCAACCTACTGGTCAATGGAGCTTCTGGTATTGCCGTGGGGATGGCCACAAATATGCTTCCGCATAATCTCAATGAAGTGATTGATGGCATTAATGCAACGATTGACAATCCTGACATCGAATTCGAGGAGCTATTCCAATTTATCAAAGCTCCTGATCTTCCAACGGGAGGTATCATTTATGGTTTACAGGGTGTTCATGAGGCCTATCGAACTGGTCGTGGACGTGTAGTGGTAAGAGGTCAGGCTGACATTGAAACCACATCTACGGGAAGAGAACAAATCATTGTTTCTGAGGTGCCCTATCAGGTGAATAAGGCCAACCTGATCATCAAAATGGCAGATTTGGTCAACGATGGTAAAATTAGCGGTATCAGTGATATAAGGGATGAATCTGATCGTCGTACTGGTATTCGGATTGTGATTGACCTAAAGCGAGATGCGATCAGTAGCGTGGTATTGAGTCAACTTTATAAGTACACACCATTGCAGAGTTCATACGGTGTGAATAGCATCGCACTGGTTAATGGCAGGCCACGCACACTTAATCTAAAGGATCTGATTGCGGAATTCATCAAGTTCAGACTTGAGGTCATCATCCGGCGCACCCAATTTGACCTGGATAAGGCAGAAGAAAGAGCTCATATACTTGAGGGACTGCTCATTGCCCTCGACCATCTGGATGAGGTGATTAGTCTGATCCGCAATTCTAAGACTGTAGATGAGGCACGGGAGGGACTTATGAGTCAGTTTGAATTAAGCGAACCCCAGGCCAGGGCGATTCTCGACATGCGTCTGCAGAAACTTGTTGGATTAGAGCGTGAAAAAATCAAGGAGGAATATGACGAGATACAAAAGACAATTGCCTATCTGAAGTCTATTTTGGCCAGTGATGAGCTAAGGAGACAGATAATCAAAGATGAGCTGGAAGAAATCCGTCAGAAGTATGGTGATGAGAGGAAGACGAGGATAACATTCGCGGAAGGGGATATCAGTATAGAAGATATGATTCCAAATGAGGAAATGGTAGTTACCATCTCTCATCTTGGATATATCAAGAGGACTAAAGTTGAAGAATACCGGATCCAGGGCCGGGGTGGTCGTGGTGCTCGGGGCTCGAAAACAAGGGATCTGGATTTTATCGAACACATGTTTGTGGCCAGCGCACACAATTACTTGCTGCTTTTCACGGAAAAGGGTAGATGCCATTGGCTGCGCGTATATGAGGTGCCAGAGGCTGCCAAGGGAGCTACCGGCAGAGTCATACAAAACATCATCCAGTTGCCCAAAGATGATAAAGTTAAGGGTTACATTATCATTGAGGATCTCACAGATGAGGAATTTCTAAATAATAATTATATCGTTTTTGCAACCAAGCTGGGACTCATCAAGAA
>JABDLW010000321.1 GCA_013001805.1 Saprospiraceae bacterium
CATATGTACGGATTGCGGATATACTGAAGAATTTGTGCAATTGAATGAATCCTTCCAAAAATGGGTCGATAAAACCCTTGATCGTGAAGGTGGGAAAGACAGTGGATTTGTTTAGCTTTAGCAATCCAGTCAGGTTCGTTTTTCCCGATGAAAAGAGCTTATTTGTATAAATAAGTCCAGCTAGATGTCAATGCCACAAGGTAAGCTAGGGCACCCATCAAAAATAACCAGGAGAATCCCCACTCAATCGCGATTATGGTAGCAAGTGACGAGCTTATTACCGAAAAATAACCATTGATGCCCCAGGCCCAGGGGACGGATCCCTTGGTTTTCTGATGTATAAAGGAAAGGCCGAGAGGAAAGGGAATACCCATAATAAATCCCAAAGGGCAGGTCAATAAGATTAGGATGATGATTTTTGTCAACCAATGAACTCCGACAGTGCTTTGTAAAATAGGTGTTAATAAAAAAGAGTAGAGCAAAAGTGTCAAGGCGATGATAAGGAGCCATTTTCTTATAATGACGGTGGCCAAAATTAGATGAGAAGAATAATAACTTCCAACTCCTGAAGATATTAACAGTAATGAAATCACAGCCGTCGCAGCATACACTGTGTGCCCCACATAAAGAAGATATTGCTGGATTAAAACAATCTCGACAAACAGATATCCGAGGCCGATGCCGCCAAAATATAAAAATGTCCAGGTCTTATTATGGATTGGGGTCTGCTTTAGAAATAACGGTATGATTATGAGAATCAAGGCAATAAGGATGATTTGACCAAAAGTGAGATAAATCAGAAAATGGCCAATTGCCAGAAAGCTCAGTCCTTGCCATGAGTACATTTCTGCTAATTTGGAAAAGCTATTCCAGCGCAAGTTCTGATAGAAGAATGGCCGGTCATCAGTGGCTGGCTCAACATGGAAATCGTAATCGTCGTAAAAGTCACCTCGATCCGGTGATAATATTGCCTCAATATAGTGGTAGAATTGAGTGTCCTGCGATTGGTGATATTGATCAATATCACTTGGTGACAGATCAGGAAGTAACACGGGATCAAATGAATGCTTTTGGCAGAAAGAACGAGTTCGAAATATTTCATCCCGGGTAAATGGTCTATTTTTTAGAAGAAAGGTGATTGTGCCCCAACTTTTTATCGCAATAAGATGGTCCTCTATGGGCACTAAATTTTTCTCTTCCATTACCTCCACGAACGTGGCCAGTAACTTAAGGGGATCGCGGAGCGGGTAGTCAAGCCAAGTAGTAGCCGAGATCAATCCGTCACTATGTAAACGATGTAACATTTTTTCCACCGCATCTTTGGTAAGTAGATATGTTTCCTGAATGGAATTTATACCGGAAGTGCCGCCAAACACATTAATGCCAGGCGTTACTATCAAGGAGAATAAAGAAGTATCGGTCGACAAATATGTCCTCGCATCCTGAGTAATCAGTGTCACTGCCGGATGCTGAAATAATGAATCCGACAGATCTGCCAGCTCATTAGTTAAAAGATTAATGACGGCTTGATTAGACTCCACAGCGACGATGTGTTCAGCTTCATGAAATATTGCCTGACCTATTCCCTCCCCCGTACCTGAACTTAGCAAGAGTATTTGTTTGGGTGTATCAACATAGTAGGCCACACCTGATGTAGTGTAGTCCAATACAGGTTCCTTATTGATCTGTAAGGGGATGATAGCCCCATACCAATCGCCATTTTGGAATAGTGCATGGTGAACGGCTATTTCATTTTCATAATTTAGGCTCAACCCGGGAGCATATCTAAAGTTGGGTGACTTGACCGCCTGGATAAGTCCGAAAGGGCTGTTTTTTTCCAAAAAGATATGCGAATCAGGTAGTAACAAGATCTTATTGAGTGCCTTAAACTGTGAAATACTCAGCTGTGGAGGAAACCAACAGAAGATGATCACGATAATGGTTGAGATCAGGCCAAGCAACCGGATTTTAGAGAAACCAGGCCTTGCAGAAATCATCCAGCCTCCGGCAATAGATAGGAGCCCCAGCACACCAGTAATCTGGGATGGCGAAAGTTGCCAAATCAGTGCTAGGAAAATCAATCCTCCAATACCAGAACCCGCCAAGTTTAGGAAATAAAGTGTGTTAATCTGTTTAATAATTTTATCAAATGTTAATCCGATTGCCAGTCCTCCAAAAAAGAATGGAATGAAAACAATGAGGTAAGTGAGCAGCAATTTCAGCACTTCTTTAAAGTCGTGAAACAGTAGATAAGTATCAAAGCGCAGCGGAGGTACATTAATCAGAAAGAGGGCCGATGGCATGAATATTCCAAAAGCAAAAAATAGAAGGGGAAGAATCCAGGGATAGTTTTTCAGAAACCACTCTTCTTTTAGAGTAAGCACAGTTCCGGCCACCCCGAATCCTAATATCGCCATGCTAATGATCATAAAAGCAAAATGATGCCACTGCATGAAGGAAAATGCCTGAATAAGCGTCAATTCATACGCGATGATTGTGGCTGAAATCAGGACGATGGCCGTCCCGATAAAGGATGTCTTTAAAGACTGCGGTGCGTCATAATTTAGGTCAGGCATTGGTGAAAATTATTTAGCCATCGCCGTAGGCATAATTACTCTCGAGTGAATGGCACAAATCGCACGGGAATTAGACTCCTGGAAGTGGTTTTGCCCATCTTTTTATTAATCTGCATCAGCCTTTGAGTGGTAAAGGGTGATCCTACCGGGATTATTAGGGTGCCTCCTTCTTTTAGCTGTTCGATCAATGGAGGCGGGACAAAGTCTGCCGCTGCTGTCACAACAATGGCATCAAAGGGAGCGTGTTCCTTCCAGCCATAGTATCCATCGCCAAACTTTACATAGATATTCTGATAATGCAACTTCTCGAGCCTGCTCTTGGCCGATGCTGCCAATGGTTTCACGATCTCTATCGTAAAGACTGAGTCTATGATCTCAGCAAGTATGGCAGCCTGATAACCAGAGCCGGTGCCCACTTCCAACACCTTGAAGTCTCGTTGTGGATGAATGGCATCAGTCATATAGGCTACAATGTATGGTTGCGAAATAGTCTGTCCATATCCGATCGGAAGTGGCCTGTCATCATAGGCGCGTTCTCTTAATTCGGGCGGAACAAACAGATGTCTTTTTACTGCCCTGAAAGCCTTTAGGACAGAAGGATTTTCAATACCCCTCTCCTTAATCTGCCGGGTTACCATATTTTGCCTTAGGACAACGAAGCTTTGCTGGCTAAGCAAAGAAGTAGTTGAGAAAGCCAAGAAACAGATCAATGAATTGGTAATCATATTTTGCACAGAGAAATTCCTCCTAAAGGATCGCAGTACCTTCATTTTAATGAATTCGATTGTGATTAAAATAAGGTATTCTGCCAATATTTTTACGATCCTAAATCAAAATGATACATGATTGCAATCAGTAGTCGGAATTGAGTATGAAAATTTGGCAAAGAAGGTTTATTTGGGGTGGAAGATTGAATGAAACTTAACTAAAATATACCTTGCAATTCCAAGAGAAATTGGATTGATCGCTTAAACCTGTACCTTCACTCAATCCATGGTTTCGGCCTACAAAAAAAAATTGATCTCAATCAGTTTCCAGTTTTGGTTTAAGAAGAGGATAAAACAACAAGTTTAAAAAAACCGGGACTATGAAGTCCATCGAATTCCATATATCTAAACATCACTTAAAACTGTTTTCACTAGTCTGTTTATTGCTTTCTGGTGCTAGCTGTAATGGTACCAGGACTTTAGTAGATACACAATCATCCCAGGCAGCTTCAAAAGACTAAAACATGATCCCTACTGCGGTGGAGCCTATCCCACTGAGAAGCAAAAAGAGGGTAGGCTCTCGAATTTGATTGATCAATTATTTTATGTAAGGAAGGGCATTATCAATCACGACACAATTCCAATCCTGATGAAGGTGATAACCGATTCCACGGGCACATTTGAAGTACAACTGGATACGGGCACCTATAGCCTTATTTTTCCTGAGAAGCATCAATCATTCACAAAATATCTTGAGAGTGTAACTGTCGAAAGCCAATATTTAAAGCCCGGAAGAGAATCCTGTTTCGCGACATGGTGGGAAACACCCGATGCTAGATTTCCCGTATCAGATTCTACCAAACAAGTCACATGCATTTTAAAGCGAACCTGTTACACTGAATATAATCCCTGTATGATCTATACCGGTCCTTTGCGACGATAAATATTGATGTCCCAGTGAGACAGCCATATCAAGTAGCTAAGGAATAATCTGTACTTAATGGTTTCAAATATCACTTTAGCCAAGAGGCTTATTTAACTTGTCGAATTTGGATCGTTGTGATAGGCTACTAAAAATTAGCGATATTAGGCTGCGCTTTCTGGTCACTCAATGATTGGGAATTCAAATTGATCATTTTATAAGAGCTTAGTCACATGAAATATTTCACTTTTGCCAACGGCGATAAAATGCCCCTTTTCGGTCTGGGTACCTGGAAATCAAATGACCGGGATGCCTATAAAGCAGTACGGGAAGCCATCAGAATTGGTTATCGCCATTTTGATTGTGCTGCCAGGTATGAGAATGAAAAAGAGGTGGGTGAGGCATTTTCGGATGCCATCGCCGCCGGAGAGGTGAAAAGAAAAGAATTATGGATTACATCCAAACTTTGGAACAATGCGCATTTGCCGGAGCACGTGCAGCCTAATCTTGAAGCTACGCTGCGCGATCTACAGATCGAATACATCGACTTATATCTAATGCATTGGCCGGTAGCGTTGAAACCAGAAGTCATTTTTCCGGCCAAGGGAGATGAATTTCTCAGCCTGGATGAAATTCCTCTCATAGATACCTGGAAAGCACTCGAGAAATGCCACAAAATGGGTTTAGCCCGACATATTGGAGTTTCAAATTTTAACATCCCTAAAATCGAAAAACTGATAGCTCAGGGAGGTATGACACCCGAGTGCAATCAGGTGGAATCACACCCTTTCCTCCAGCAGCCGAAGTTGTTTGCATATTGCCAGGAAAACCACATTGCCTATACCGCTTATTCCCCATTGGGGTCTCAGGATCGTCCCGCACGTCTCAAAAAAGAAACCGATCCATTGATTCTGGAACATCCAACCGTTATGGACATTGCCAAAGAAACAAACTCTACCCCAGGTCAGGTACTTATTGCCTGGGCGGTACAACGCGGTTCGGCGGTAATTCCAAAATCCAGTAATCCGGGAAGATTGCGACAGAATTTTGCCGCAGCAAGTATGGATCTGAGCGCTGATCAAATGGAAAGAATAGCTGCCCTGGAAAAGGGATTTCGTTATGTGGATGGAAGCATCTGGGCATTGGAAGGTTCACCCTATACAGTCGAATCACTTTGGAATGAATGAGCCTTATTATGGACCAGTGATCATCCTGAAATAAAAATGGCCGCATGAGGCATATCCTAATTGCACTTTGCTCGGTTCTCGGCCTTTTTGGGTGTAAGAAAAATGGGAACGATAGCATCAGTTTTCCAACCGTAAAGGAACAAAATAAGGTTCAAGAGACTTTTTCCTGGGACACTACCTTGACCCGTGATGTATATACTGATAAAGTCCGTGGCTTCATCATCGGATCTGCGATCGGTGATGCGATGGGCGCGCCAACAGAAATGTGGCACCGTGACGCTATAGTGACTCAATTGGGGTACATCGATAAACTGGATGTGGTCATCCGCGAAGGATCTCCGGAAGGCCCCTGGGATTTTAATATGCCCGCCGGAGGTACTACTGACGATACCCGCTGGAAATATTTGATGACTGAGTTTATGAGCCGGCAGACATTATCGGCTGTAAAAAGCCGGGACTTTGCTCAATTTATTATTGACATTTATCTGGATGAAAAGGACGATATCAATCAGGATAATTCCTTCTTGCCTGAAGAACTGGAAACGCAAGTGCGACATATGACTTGGCTACAGGAATGGGCAAGGGTGGCCAAGCCTTATGTAGACAACGATCTCGATGGCTATCACGATGCAATAAATCGATTTTATGGAGGTGAAATGGCTTGCGCTGGCATGTTGTATGCACCGTCAATAGGAGCTTATTTTCCCGCTAATCCCGAAAAAGCCTATGCGGAAGGGTTCAAACTAAGTTTGTTTGATTTGGGTTACGCCCGGGACATCACCGGTCTTACTGCAGCCTATGTCTCCAAAGCTATGCAGCCTGGAATCTCTTATCAGGAGATTGGAGCCATCACCCGAACAGTTGACCCCCAGAAATACGCTGAAAGCAGGTTGGTTGGCCGGATCGCTAATCGAATTTATCAGGAGGCCAGGCAAATTGCCTACGATGCCCAGGGTATGACCGAGTCAGACATCGATTCAACAATGCGTATTCCGGAAAACTATCCTTATTCAAAGCTATATTTTACTCAAGTTCATAAAGCCTATGAACGACTGGATGAGAAATTGCAGGACATTCCATTTCATGCCGGAGAGATACATTTAATTAATTTAACAGCGATCGAATTTTGTAAAGGAGACTTTAAAAAAGCACTTGAATTTGTAGTGAATTATGGTAGAGATAATGATACGGTTGCAGCGGTAACCGGTGCAATTTTAGGTGCTTACGTTGGAGAGAAAGGCTTGCCTGGTGATTGGAAAAAGACGGTGTTAACAACTAATAAGGAAACCGTCGGAATTGATTTGGAAGCACTGGCAAAAAAAATTGTACAGCAAACTTTTAATCAATAAAAGTGGTCGGTGTTTTTAGAAGAAGAATAAATTAAGAGGATTACTCGCCAAATGTAAAGATCATGAAGAAGTTATCTGTATTGTTTTTGTTGGTCATTATTCGCATGCATTTACTGGCACAGGAGGAGAGCTATATAAATACTTTTAAACTTCACGTCATTAATGTCACCTCCATTTTTAGCTCTTGTGTCGTATTTGATGTTGACCACGACAACGATTTTGATATCGTCTCCGGGGCCTTCTGGTATGAAGCACCACACTGGAAAAAACATTTTGTTGCTGATGTCGAAGTCATTAATGGTCGTCCGGATGGGTATTCCCATCTACCTATGGATGTAAACCGGGATGGCTGGATCGATATTGTACATTGTAACTTCCGCAGCAAATCACTCTATTGGCTGGAGCATCCTGGGCCGCAACTGGGAGAATGGAAAAAACATGTTATTGAAGAACCTGGTCCGATGGAAACGGGTCGGTTATATGATATTGACGGCGATGGCGAAATGGATGTGTTGCCCAATGGCTGGAATTTTAATGCCTGGTACACGCTGGCTGGTGCGCAGGAAGGGAAAGATCCTCATTTTAATAAATTTCTGATTGGTGAAGAAGGTGCCGGGCATGGCAATGGCTTTGGTGATCTAAATGCGGATGGCCGGGGTGATTATGTTGGCATAAAGGGCTGGTATGAAGCTCCCAAAGACCCAAGAACTCAATCATGGACGTGGCACCCTGATTTTGATTTGGGTAGAACCTCGATCCCAATTATTGTAGCCGACATAGATTTGGATAGTGATGCCGATTTAATCTACGCACAAGGTCATGACTATGGCATATACTGGGAAGAACAAAGTAAGAATGATGCAGGCGCTATGATCTGGCACAAACACCTTATTGATAGCTCCTGGTCGCAAGGTCATAGTCCGTTGTGGGTTGATTTGGACAATAATGGCATCATGGAATTTGTCAATGGGAAACGATTTTGGTCCCATGAAGGGAAAGATCCGGGCGCCAGGGATCCTTTGGTGATTTATAGTTATGAATATGACGTGAATGCAAAATCATTTAAAAGGCGATTGATTCAAGAGAACGGCCCGGCAGGGTTTGGCCTTGATCCCAAAGCAATTGACCTGGATCAGGATGGGGACCTTGATCTGGTGCTGCCAGGAAGAAGCGGACTTTATTGGTATGAAAATTTGCTGAATTAGACCCAATAGGGTTCCCCGGAAAGAGACATACTCCGTATCATTTGTCAAACCCTGTAAGGACCGATCGACGATAAGCTTCAGTTGCGTACGGACGTTTAAATTACTATCTTAAGCTTTGTAAAAAATGTAAAAAAGATGGGAATAATTATTTGGCTACTCACGGGCTTAGCTGCCGGAGCTTTGGCAAAACAACTAACACCTCAGGAAGAAAAGCCCGGTTGGGTATCCAGTCTTATAGTGGGATTAATTGGAGCACTTTTGGGCGGCTTTATGTTTGGTCTGGTTGGAATACAATCGACCAGCCTTTTGGGTAGTTTTCTCTTTGCCTTAGTTGGGTCTATCGTTTTTTTATTCATTTATCACCGCTATCTGAAGGATAAAGTAGATTTAGGCATCTAGTGTACCGTCTCACAAATATCTATACACCAAAAGCAGGTCTTTTTCGCCATCTTTTCATCATCAAAAGTCTCACATAGCGGCAGTTACCTGTCGGCAGTAACCAGCCAGGCAGGTACTCGCCCGCCCGGCCTGTTCAACCAGACGGGATTTTGCTTCTACTGATGCTGCGAACAGCATCTGGGATTTAATCCGACAAAAAATCCAAAGCTTCTCTGTGTACAGATAATTATTAGATAACACACTGGTCTTTGCGTTTAGGCTAAGAATCCAAACAACCAAACGGTAAGTAGACCCCAGGTGGTTCCACTAACCATACTCAGAATGGCTAAGATCACGGCATACGGCATCCATTCTTCATTGTAAGCTGCAGTCACAGCCGGTGCAGTTGAAATACCTCCGACATTGGCCATACTGCCAATAGCAATCCAGGCGAAATGAAGTCTAAGTAAAACTGCGAGAGCGAGCATGGCTAGAAAATGCAACAATAGCCAGACTATTGACAGGATGATAATCGGCACCGGTAATAAAAAAGAGCCAAAATTTAATTTTAGTCCTAAAATTGCCATAATGGTCACGATAAGCAAACCACCTATCTTCAAGACCAGTGCATGATTCCATTCTTTTATGAAATTGCCCAGCAATAAACCTGCTAGCGATAAGATCAAAATTTTGACTAGAAAAAGCTGGATCAAAAAGTAACTTAACATGAGAACCACGATGCAGATGAAACTAGTGATAATGAGGGAGGATTTTTGATCAGGTGCAGTAGAAACATGATCGGGGACAAAGTCTGGCACCTGATCATTTATGCGGAACCAACCGTTCCAGGTATCACTTTTCTTAATGAACTGGAACATGAGTATAGTCCATAAATTCACCAACACATTGTCCATAACCAGCATAGTGATAAACAGTTGATCCGGACATTCAACGACTTCCTTAAGCACAAGTTGACTGGTACTGCCACCAATCCAGCTTCCGACAATGGGAACCAGTCCCTTCCAGTATTCCTGCTCCACTACCAGGTCATATATCTCCGGACGAAAATATTTGGCGAGCCATACTAATAGCACGGGTATCGTGGCAATCACCATAGAACCGGTAGCAAATAGCAGAATCGGTCTAATTCCAATGATCTTGAGCTGTTTGAAAGAAAGGGCACTCATCACCGTTAATATAGCGAGGGGCATGATAAGGTCTCGACTCCAATCGTGTAATGCAATGTCAGACATATCCAGACCTCCTAAGTAGGTTATAAGCGCAGGAATCACATAAGCAAAAAGAATAGCAGGAAACCAATCCAATATAGTCCGGATAAGTTTCGATTCCTGTTGCTCCAGGAACTTGATAAATATCACGGTTGCGAGCGTAATTCCAACTGCTAGTCCCAACATAAAATCTGCTTATCCATCATGTGTGTAAGATATCGGTTCGAGAGCAATTACCTTATTTTTTATGCTTACTTGTATTTCGCTATTTTTTTGCGATAAGGTTTTTTTGGAAAGAAAATTTCGACCAAAGACTTTAACCCTAAAATTTTACTAGTCGCTACGCAGAGACCAGGCAGTTTTTCCTTATATTCTGTTTCGACAATCGTTAACCAAGATGACAAGGACAGCCTCGGTTGAGCATGGTGAAGCTCCTGACAATGTCGTTTTAATCAAAAAAGAGCAGGACCAGGCGGTTAGATCCCAAGCCGGTATTTCCCTGCCCACCAATAGTATTTATCGTGGTACCGGAGATCCAAATGTGGAAAGCAGATACTCAAAGCACTAACCCTATGAAATCTGATAGTTATCGGCTAGCCATGGTTCAGATGCTGGTAGAACCTGGTAATTTGGATGGTAATCTGACTCGTGCTGCTCAACGGATTGGAGAGGCAGCTTCCGCAGGAGCAAAAATTGCGGTTTTACCCGAAGTAATGGACCTGGGTTGGACTCATCCTTCCGCAAAGAATATGTCATTTACGATTCCCCAGGGAAAGACTTGTCAAACCCTCATGGCAATAGCTCGCAGGCACGCAATTTACATCTGCGCGGGAATAGTGGAAAAGGAAGGAGCCAATATTTATAATGCTGCAATTTTGATTGATCCAGGAGGGGAAGTCCTTTTAAAACACCGAAAGGTAAATGAGCTGGAGATTGCACATGAGATTTACCAACAAGGAACTTCTCTCAATGTCATTTCAACTGATCTCGGCACAATTGGACTTCAAATTTGCGCGGACGCTTTGGCCCGGAAGAATACGCTCTCATTTTCTCTGGGATATATGGGCGCTGATATAATTTTATCACCCTGTGCCTGGGCAGTGCCGCCTGATTTCGATCAGAATGTCGCGCCTTATGGTGACTTATGGCGGGATGTCTATATAGAAGTTAGCAGCCATTTTGACCTTTGGATCATCGGTGTCAGCAATGTTGGCCCGATTAGTGCCGGTGCCTGGCAAGGTTGGAATTGCATAGGTAATTCACTCGCCTTTTCACCGGGTGGCCATCAAAAGCACCAAGCTCCCTTCGGATCGTCAGCTGATACAATTGAATATATAGATGTACTTTTACAGCAACGGCCGGCACGAGGAACACAATGGGATACTCAGCATATGTAGCTATCTGGTTTGAAGTTTTCGAACTACTGGAAGATGAATCGCAAAGTGCAGGAATCAATCAGTCTTAATAAATATATCAGCATGACCGGTGTATGCTCACGCCGTGAAGCAGATAAATGGATCGTAGCCGGTAGAGTAGCGATTAATGGTGTGATAGCTCAAAAAGGAAATCGTGTTCTTAAGGGTGATAAAGTGACATTGGATGGGCTATTGATCGATCCAAACATTGAGACGGTCTACATTGCGCTGCATAAACCGGTAGGTATAACTTGCACTACTGACCTCAAAGATCGAGACAATATTATTGATTTCGTGAATCATCCCAAACGCATTTTCCCAATCGGAAGGTTGGACAAAGGTTCCTCGGGGTTGATATTACTCACTAATGATGGGGATATTGTAAACCGTATTCTTCGTGCCGAAAACAATCATGAGAAAGAATATGTCGTAAGTGTTGACAAGGCCATAACCAGGAGTTTTCTTCGCAAGATGGCAGCTGGTGTCCCGGTTCTAAATACGGTAACCAAAAGGTGCAAGATCCTGTCTCAATCCGATTCTACTTTTCGTATTGTGCTTACGCAAGGTCTCAATCGGCAAATACGTCGGATGTGTGAATATCTGGGTTACCGGGTGATCTCCCTGCATCGTGTTCGGATTATGCATATAGAGTTAGGAAAGTTAAAGCCCGGTGCCTGGCGAAATCTCTCTGATAAGGAACTCAGTGAACTTCTGGCACGTTTGTGACTATAGCGTTTGGTAAACAATCAAAAGTTGAAACCAACAATAAAGGAAACTACCTTTAAAAAGATTGGATTACGATAATCGTCGACCGGTATTATCGGAAAGGGAGTGATTTTCGCTTAAAATTTCAATAACTTTGCCAAACCTCTTTGAATTGAGGGCTAAGGGTAGGCTTTCTTGCAAATTTGTTTGCCAATGGTTTTCATCTTCAGTGGAGAAGATTATTCACAAAAAATAAAGTATGGGCAGATCGCAAGAGTCATTTAGCAAAAAGGAAAAGGAAAAGAAAAGACGCAAAAAAAATCAGGAAAAAAGAGAACGTCGCGAACTTCGCAAAGCGCAAAAGGCGGAACAAGGGACTAAAACCTTCGAAGACATGCTTTCCTATGTTGACGAAAATGGAAATTTAACCACTACGCCGCCAGATCCCACAAAAAGGAAAAAAATTAAAGCGGAAGACATTGTACTCGGAGTTCCTCCCAATGAACACGCTGCAAGGGAAACCATACGGCATGGTATGATTAAATTTTTTAGTCCTGATAAGGGTTACGGATTTATTGTAGATGATCATACCAAGGAGAGTATTTTTGTGCATGTGAATAACGTAGATGGAACGATTAAAGAGACCGACCGGGTAATCTTTGAAGTCGAAATGGGACCGAAAGGACCTAACGCCGTAAATGTCAAATTGGAAACAATAGAGGAATCCGAATCTCCGGAGTTGAAAGCTGAGTAGTGTGTACTGAATAGCCTTTGAGCGATCAGTCACATCAAGTGCTTCTACCCATACCCCAATGGGCTGTCTGACGAGAAGTTTGAACCAGTAAACTGCTTTTTCAAGATATGAATAATAAGATCTATACCAAGATCATTGGTACAGGCAGCTACATCCCTACTCGCTGTGTAAAAAATACGGACTTCCTTGACCGGAAATTTTACAATCCCGATGGGACTTTGATTGACAAATCGAATGAAGAAATCATTGATAAATTCCAACAAATAACGACTATCTCCGAAAGGAGATTCGTCAAAGATCATTTGGTTACTTCAGATATCGCTTTTTTTGCCGCAAAGAACGCAATAGAAGAGACTGCCATCGACAAGGAGTCGTTGGATTATATAATCGTTGCACATAATTTTGGTGACGTTCGTCAGAATCATAATCGCACGGATTTGGTCCCGACATTGGCAGCCAGAGTAAAACAAAAGCTCAAGATCATTAATCCTAACACAATTGCATATGATCTACCCTTTGGTTGTCCGGGTTGGTTACAGGCCGTTATCCAGGGTGATTATTTCATCCGTTCAGGTGATGTGAAGCGCATTTTGGTTATCGGTGCTGAAGTTCTGTCGCGCGTATCAGATCCTCATGACAGAGACAGCATGCTCTATGCGGACGGAGCTGCTGCAACGCTTCTTGAGGCAAAGGCAAGTAGCATACCTACCGGGCTTTTAGCTCATAAGACCAGATCAGACACTCTGGTCTATGCCAGTATGTTGCATATGGGTAAGTCCTACCATTCCAATGGAGATGGCGAAGACATTTTCTTAAAGATGAGTGGCAGGAAATTGTATCAATATGCCCTGGAGACCGTGCCCCAGTCGATCAAGGCATGCCTGGATTCATGTCACTTACATATTGACGACATCAAATATGTGCTAATCCATCAGGCCAACGGAAAGATGGACGATGCGATTTTGCAACGGTTGTATGCACTTTATGATATTGAGACAATCCCGCAGGATGTCATGCCGATGACCGTATCATATCTGGGTAATTCATCCGTAGCCACAATTCCCACTTTACTCGACCTCATTCTTAAAAACCAGATGGAAAACTACAGCATTGCACCAGGAGATAGAGTTGTCTTTGCATCCGTGGGTGCCGGTATGAATATAAATGCGGCAGTGCATTCCTTTTAGGTCACACCCATATTTCCAACTTGAGTAGATGTCGCGGACTTTCAAAGACGTAACAGTCAGACCATCCACGGTGATCATGGTCAACAACAAATAGTACATAAAACAGTAAATATCCCGTCAATTAAACTACCTTTGCAGACTTTATTCATAAGAGAATGAATTTCAGAGATTTACGCATTATAGATCCTATCTTGGAAGCTCTCCGGGACCAGGGATACACCCAACCTACTCCAATTCAAGAACAATCGATTCCACTCCTGCTCCGCGGCAAAGACCTACTCGGTTGTGCCCAAACCGGTACCGGAAAGACAGCTGCTTTTGCCATACCTATTTTGCAGAATTTATATCTCGACCGGAGATTGAGCAAAGTCCGGAAGGTCAATGCCTTGATTGTGACACCTACACGTGAATTGGCGCTTCAGATAGGCGAGAGTTTCTCCGCTTATGGCAAATACACCGGCTTGAGAAACACCGTAGTTTTCGGTGGAGTGAAACAAGGAGCCCAGACTCAGGCCTTACGTCGTGGAGTCGATATTTTAGTCGCCACACCGGGCAGATTGCTGGATCTGATGGATCAAGGTTACATCTCACTCCAGGACATACGTTATTTTGTACTTGACGAAGCCGATCACATGCTTGATATGGGTTTCATACACGATATTAAGAAGGTCATTGCAAAACTGCCGGATCAGCGGCAGTCACTTTTCTTCTCAGCGACTATGCCACCTGATATTGTGGACTTATCGCGAAAGATATTGGGCAATCCCGAGAAAGTTACCATCAGGCCAAAACAGGCAACTGCCGACCGGGTCGATCAGGCATTATATTATGTGAGCAAAAAAAATAAACCACAATTGCTTTTGCATTTGCTGAAGACAGAGGAAGTCGACTCAGTATTGATCTTTTCCCGTACTAAATACGGTGCAGATAAGATCGTGAAATTTTTGGGTAGATCCGACATAAAGGCAGCTGCTATTCATGGCAACAAATCGCAGGGAGCCCGGCAGAAAGCGCTGGGCAATTTCAAAAGCGGTCAAACCAGTATCCTGGTAGCAACCGATATTGCAGCTCGTGGTATCGATGTTGATGAGCTCTCTCATGTGATTAATTTTGATCTTCCTAATGTCCCTGAAACCTATGTGCACCGGATTGGTCGAACTGGCAGGGCTAGTGCCAGCGGGATTGCTTTGTCTTTCTGTGATACGGAAGAGAGAGCATATCTCAAAGATATTCAGAAACTAATTGCACAAACGATTGATGTGGTTGCAGAGCATCCTTTCGTAGATGAGGGCCTCGATCATATAACCAGCATTTCGCCCAAATCAGAACGCACCTCCAAACGCCCTATGCATGGAAACGGGAGAGGAGGAAACAGATCATACAGGCCTAATAATTCCAATCGCAGTCGCAGAAGACCAAACTCCAGAAGCAGAGGATGATGGTGTTATAATCCATCCCGGTCTTTGTCAACATTTATTCCAAATTAGTTGATTAAATCCTATCGACCACTAGTTTGTACTTAGGATCCTCGACAACATTTACATCAATGATTTCTTCGGCATTCTGCAATAACTTTCGGCAGTCTCCACTCAGATGTTTTAGATGGATTTTTTTGCCAACTTTTTGATAACGCTCGGTGATTTTATTCAGTGCTTCAATAGCCGACATGTCTACTACTCTGCTTTCGGCAAAATCGATGATCACCTCATCGGGATCATTTAGCACATCAAATTTTTCGTTGAAAGCCACGATCGACCCAAAAAACAAAGGACCATATATTTCGTAATGTTTTATGCCATTGCTGTCGATACGTTTTCTTGCCCGTATCCTCTTAGCATTATCCCACGCAAAGACTAGTGCGGCAATGACAACACCAACGATGACTGCTAAAGCTAAATTATGGAGCACCGCCGTCACCAATGTAACCATGATCATAACAAAGATATCAGATTTGGGCATTCGATTGAAGGTGCGGAAACTTGCCCATTCAAATGTACCAATGGCCACCATAATCATCAATCCTACCAATGCTGCCATCGGCATCTTTTCGATGAGCCCGGCACCAAACATGATGAAGATCAATAGCATTAATGATGCGACAATACCAGATAGCCTTGCGCGCGCACCGGCTGAAATATTAATCAGGCTTTGGCCAATCATGGCACATCCACCCATACCCGAGAAAAAACCCGACAACACATTAGCCGTTCCCTGGGCAATCGCTTCCCGGTTACCACTTCCTCTCGTCTCAGTTATCTCATCAATAATATTTAATGTAAGTAAGCTTTCGATCAAACCCACTCCTGCCATAATGCCGGCATAGGGTAGAATCAACATAAATGAAGTAAGGTTAAGGGGAATCTCTGGAATGTGGAAGGGTGGAAAACTACCACTTATTGAGGCGATGTCACCAACGGTTTTCGTATCAATATTAAAGAAAAGAACGACTCCAAACACCACCAGAATGGCCACCAAAGAAGCAGGAATGGCTTTACTCAATTTGGGCAAACTCCATATGATTAACATCGTGACCAAGACAAGACCCAGCAGGATAAATAGTGGCTCACCGTTTAACCAGTTGCCTGTGCCATCTTTAAATTGATCAATCTGAGACATAAAGATGATGATAGCCAAGCCATTCACAAAGCCGAAGATAACCGGATGTGGCACCAAGCGCATTAACTTCCCCAGTCTGAGAAAACCAGCTATGGCCTGGATGAGTCCGGCTAAAATAACGGTAGCAAATATGTATTCCACGCCATGTGATTTTGCCAGTGCCGCAATTACTATAGCTACAGCTCCCGTGGCACCAGAAATCATACCCGGACGGCCCCCCAGCACCGAAGTGACCAGCCCCATGACAAAGGCTGCATAAAGGCCGGTAAGGGGAGATAATCCAGCTATCAGTGCAAAAGCGACGGCTTCGGGTATCAGTGCCATGGCAACCGTAAGACCGGATAAAATCTCAATTTTGTAGTCTACTTTTTGCGATAGATCGAACAGATTAAAATACTTTTTCAACATATGCTTTGTAAATTGGCTCAATTACCCGGAAGGAATTGGCTGAAAATGAAGGAGCCTAGCCGGCGTTTAGATTAAAGTTGAGGTGCTCTGCTAAGGCAGTTTTGTCGGAGTGTAAAGAATTTGGTACTGCAGAGCATGGTTTTTTGATTTTTAAGCCTGCAAACGTAGCAATTTTCACCATAGTACTTTCTTGGCGGAAGGTGATGATTGTGTGGTAGCATGACATTTCTGCAATAGGATAACTCAGCATGCCGGGCATTTTATAACAATAATATGGCAAGCAGATCATTTGTCATTTTAATATTACGGCACAATATTTTTTTGGAATAAGCCTTGATAGTTATAGTTTAAGTGG
>JABDLW010000193.1 GCA_013001805.1 Saprospiraceae bacterium
TGGCTGTAGAGTCCTATATACAAATAGGCAACTCGCAGATGTGCCTCGTGGGTAAACCAGGCAGGATTCATCGTCATGTTTTCGAATGAATCTAGAAAATCGCGATCTGATAGCTTTCGATGGTGCTCCATGATGGGAGTTTTTGATTCCTTGCCATCAAAATTAAGGAAAACCGATGGGTGCACCAAAGTTTGAACCACTCTGGAATAACAAAGGCAATAGAGTGTCAAAACAATTTTAGCCGTACTATGTAATTCTGCCTTGTCCCTGATAATTGGCCAGAGGTGCATCACCGTTTCAAAAATCACATTTTTCAGATCAGGCCAATGATTTGCATATCGAGCATACTTACCTATACAACGTGACAACGATAAGTCTCAGTCCTACCGGACCAGGCCTCCACTCAACTCGAGCAGACGCAGCTCTGAAATCCGGATATTATGCTGTGCATTTACCAATCTATTTAATGCGGTATCGTAGCTTCGTTGTGCCTCATTTAATTCCAAAATCGTAGATCCACCCAAGCGAAATTTTTCTAAAGAAATCGACAGGTTTTCTTCTGCCAGTACTCTGTTCTCTTCTTCAAAATCAAGCATGTCTTTGTCAGAAATGTACTGATTAAATGCAGCGCTTAGGTCCGTTTTAATATTGGCCAATAAGTGATCTTCTTGTTTTTCAAAGGCACGGGAATTTAAACGTGCGATTTTCACCTGATTTTGCAGATGTTTCCCATCGTAAATATTCCACCGGGCATTTAAGCCTGCATTTAAAGAAGCATTCTGATTAGATAAAATAAAATTAGCATTGGTATTAGTGTAGAAATATCCTAAGGTGGAGGTGAGCCCAACCTGTGGCTTCCGTTGCGCTTCAATTTCCTTCTCGCTAAGTACACTGACTTTAAATTGTTTTTGCAGCAAGAGTAAATCTCTATTTTTTTCGCTGGCGGCTTGTATAAGCAAGGCCAGATCGTAATCCTCATTAAATGCTGCTTCTTCCTGGACAGTAAAATCTGTAGCTAAATCTCGCTGAAGCAGACCATTTAGGATTACCTTGGCATTTTCAAAATCATTTAGGGAAGCCGATCGCTCAGAAAGCTGGGCATTTAAATCAGTTTTTGACTGCAAAAAATCGATTTTTGATCCTTTCCCAACATTCCATCTCTCCTCAGTAATGGCAAGTCTATCTTCGTAGTATTTGATTACCGTATTTAAAAAGCTTACTCTGGCTTTCAAACGCATCACTTCGTAATAGGCCTGACACACATTCACAATCAAATCCTGCATGGCAAGTTGCGTCTGCACACTGCTTACTTCGCTAAATTCCCTCAATTTATCGAAGGTAGCCTGCATTCGGCCCCCATCATAAATGGGCAAACTAAGCCCGAGACTAATATTTGGTGCAATGCTGCGACCGAAGCGATCCACTACCCTCCCGTCGAGATAATTTTGTTGCACCCGGTTTAGCGTTGACCCAAGATTTGCATTGAGATCGAGTTGTGGCCCAAATCCGGCGTTAGAACGGTAGACCTGCATTTCAGCTATTTGCTGATCCATCCTAGCCAGTTCAATTCCCAGATTTTGCTTCAGTGCAGTTTCAATAGCCTGATCAAGTGTCAGCAAGTTTTGACCCGAAATAATTCCAGGAAAAAGCAGCAACAATGCTCTAAAAAATTTCATGAAGTATAAGTTTATTGAAGATCAGGCTACGCTCTCTGCCAATCTTTCGATTCGTCGCCTTCGTTCATAATTCTTAGCCCGGGATAAATAAGTGTACATGGCAGGAATGACATAGAGGGTAAGCACCAAGGAAAACAACAGCCCACCCATGACGACAATACCCATAGACATCCGGCTAGCCCCCGCTGACCCCAGCGCCAATGCAATAGGAGTAGCGCCGAGGACTGTGGCTAAAGTTGTCATTATTATGGGACGCATTCGAAGTGTCGCCGCTTCCAGAGCTGCTTCATGAATCGGGGCACCTTTCTGGCGCAATTGATTGGCAAATTCTACAATTAAAATTCCATTCTTGGTGACCAGACCTACCAACATTATTATACCTATCTGGCTGAAAATATTTAATGTCTGATTAAACAACCACAGTGAAAAGACGGCCCCAGCTACCGCCAGAGGTACCGTAAGCATAATAATGAACGGATCAATAAAACTCTCAAACTGTGCAGCCAGAATCAGATACACCAGTACCAACGCCAGCAAAAATGAAAAAATACTGCTATTCGAACTTTCCAGGAAGTCACGGGAACTCCCAGTCAATTCGGTGCGAATAGCCGGGTCATCAAACCGGGCCCGGGCAGCATCCATGGCTTTGATCCCATCCGAAATCGTTTTACCCGGAGCCAATCCGGCCGATACCGTTGCACTCAGCCATCGATTGTAGTGATATAATTGTGGCGGACTGCTTTCCTCTTGTGCCACAACAATATTATCTAGTTGTACAGAGACTCCCTGATTATTCTTGACATAGAGGGTTTTCAAATCCAGGGGTTCATCCCGGTTGTCCCGGTCAAACTGCCCAATGATTTGGTACTGTCTCCCGTTCATATTAAAATAGCCGAATCTTTGACCCGCAAAGGCAAGCTGCATAGCTGTTGCGACATCGGCGACAGATACTCCCATGCTCTTGGCTTTCTCCCTGTCGATCGTGACTTCCAATTCCGGTTTATCAAATTTCAAGTCCATGTCAACAACCGTAAATGTCGGATCAGCTTGCACGGCCTCCAAAAATCGGGGCATATATTCCCTTAACTTCTCAAAATCAGGAGCTTGAATCACGTACTGGACTGGCAGTCCCGCTCGCTTATTTAACGCGATCGTGGGACGTTCATTGGCAAATGCCTTGGCATCCGGCATTTCCTTAAACTTTCGATTGAGAAACTGGGTCAACTCTGCTTGCGTACGGGTTCTTTCGTGAGGATCAACCAACGTGATTCTCGCGAAGGCAGTATTTGATGCGCCTGATCCGCTAAATCCGGGAGCGGTATAGGTCATGATCCCACCTTTGCTTTCGGGAATCTCCCGCATCATCATCTCCGCTGACTTTCTCACATAGTTATCCATAAATTCATAGGATGAACCTTCAGGCGTAAGCATATTGGCCCTCAAAACACTGCGGTCATCATTTGGTGCTAATTCCGACTGCAATTCTCTCCCGACAAAATATATCATAGCCAGTACACCAACTAGCAATGGAAATGCGAGCCAACGTTTATCGAGAAAATTGTGTAAACCTTTTTTATATCCCGACTCAAGAGATTGGAAAAACGGCTCTGTCTTTTCATAAAACTTGTTGCGGCTATCTTTCTTTCTGACCAAATAGGCATTCAACATGGGGGTCAAAGTGAGTGAAACAAAAGCGGAGATTAGGACCGCCGCTGCGAGCACTACACCAAACTCCTGAAATAATTTTCCTACGAATCCCTGCATGAAGATAACAGGGAGGAAAACGGCTGCCAGTGTAATTGAGGTCGATATGATGGCAAACATAATCTCGTTGGAGCCCTTGATCGCCGCCTGGATGGGATTCATTCCAGCCTCAATTTTCTTATAAATGTTTTCCGTCACCACAATCCCATCGTCAACCACCAGGCCAGTGGCCAAAACAATGGCAAGTAAAGTCAAGACATTGATGGAATAGCCCATTAGATACATGACAAAAAAGGATCCAAGTAAAGAAACCGGAATGTCTATCAGAGGTCGAATAGCAATCACCCAGTCCCGAAAAAAGAAAAATATGATCAATACCACCAGGCCAATCGCAATCAGGAGTGTTTCCTTAACCTCCTCTATGGATTTCTCGACAAAAACCGTGTAATCCAGGAACTTATAAATCTTTAGATCATCCGGCAAATCGGCTTTTAGAATCTCCATCCTCTTATTGACCTCGGTGGCAATATCCAGGACGTTTGAACCCGGTTGGGCACTGATTGCCACTCCTACCCTGGGTATATTATTGATGCGCAGGATAGATTCCTCATTTTCAGCTCCCAGGACGGCATAACCCACATCTCGCAATCGAATGATTTTTTCCCCATCCGTCTTAATAATCAGATTGTTAAAGTCTTCCTCGGTTTTAAACCTTCCGATGGTTTTCACCGTCAACTCGGTATTGTCTCCCTGCAATTTTCCACTGGGTAGTTCTATGTTTTCCCGGTCCAATGCTGCTTTGATGTCTTGAGTGGTGATGTTTTGAGCTGCCATACGATTGGGTTCCATCCAGATACGCATGGCATATCGCTTCATACCCCAGATTCGAACACCACTTACACCTGGCACTGTCTCAAAACGGGGAGCAATTACATTCTCGGCATAATCACTCATGTCGAGCATAGACCGGTCGGTACTTTCCAGGGTCATAGCCATGATGGATTCGCTGTCGGCATCGGCCTTTGAAACCACCGGGAGGCCCTCTATATCTCTGGGCAGGGATCTGGCTGCCTGAGACACTTTGTCTCGGATATCATTGGCAGCCTGTTCCATGGAAACGTCGAGATCAAATTCAACATTAATCCGACTCGAACCCTGATTACTGCTGGAACTAATAGTACGAATCCCTTGGACACTGTTAATAACTTTCTCAAGGGGTTCTGTGATTTCAGCCTCGATAATGCTGGCATTCGCCCCCGGGTAGCTAGTCCGTACGGAAACCACCGGTGGATCAATCGAGGGGAACTCGCGCACTCCAAGGGTTGTAAAACCAATGGCTCCAAATAAGAGGATCACCAGATTTAGGACGATGGCCAAAACTGGCCGCTTGATAGAAAGTGTTGAAATTGACATCATAACAATATCATTTTAAGGTGCTGCTTCCAGATTTACAACTTCCTGCACCTGAACTTTCAAATCGGGTTTCAAAGACATCAGAGCACTGACTATTACACTATCTCCAACTTCCATCCCCTCCAGAATCTGAACAGTTTTATCTGTCCGTAGACCGGTGGTTACTTTGGTTTCCGTGGCCAGGCCATTCTTTAACAAATACACGATCTTCCCTTTAAGAATAGGCATCACTGATTCGGTAGGTACCATAATGGATTTTCGGGACCCCAGAGGTAGTTCCACTCGCACAAACATACCGGGTCTCAATAATCCCAAACTGTTGTCAGCTCGAGCCCGCAGTCTAAGTGTCCGTAAGTCTTCATCAACTTGTGGATCCACCGCAATCACTCTGGCTAAAAACTGGTCATTCACACCATCAACTTCAAAGATTGCTTCTTGTCCAACCTGTACATCATTGGTATATTTCTCCGGGATTGAAAAATCAATTTTTACAGGATTCGTCTGGACCAAATTGGCAATGATCACATTGGGAGTAATGTAAGCACCCTCGCTAATGTTCTTAAAGCCGATGCGACCACTAAAGGGCGCTCTTACCTCGGTCTTCTCTAACTGTACCTCTAAGAGTTCTCTATCGGCACCCAACGTATTGACTTTATTCATAGCGAGGTCATATTCCTCTTTGCTAATTGCATTGATATCAAGTAATTTCCTCTGTCGTGCCTCAACCTGAATCGCGAGCTCATCCTCATAATCCAACCGCTTCAACTGTGCACGCAGCTCACTATCATCAAGTTTCGCTATCAATTGTCCCTTTTGCACAAAGCTCCCCTCGCTAATATTGAGTCCAATTAGTCTGCCTGACACTTCGCTTTGTAATTCTACTTGCTCATTGGCGACGATCGTCCCGGAGGCATAAATCGTATTGTCAGTCTCAACCGTATTTGCTATATAAATGTCCACCGGAAGGGAAGTTTGGGAACCAGCGGGTCGATTTGATGTAGCTGATGTTCCTGCTAGTGCTGATGCTTCATCAGCATCCCAAACATAGATTTTCAAAAGTGCCAGGGCGGTAATAATCACTATGATTAAAATCAATGGTCTCATATGTAGATCCTGTCTAAAAGCAAGTCCTCCAACTCACTTGCCGGTTCGAATATTGTATATGCAATATCGGCAAAGTCGTAATACCAATTTTGTGGATATTTTGAAGTTTTACCAAAATTGAAAATTTGTTTCTTTATACCTAAGGGATTCGAATCCCTGTCGAGGTCTCAATTTTATCTGCCCGGTAGAATAAATGGGTCAAAAAAACGGGGAGATCCGGTAAAGTCTTGACACAAAAGTTCAGACTGAATTCAAGGGAAATTAACCGTTGATAACGGTTAGTTGCAATGACAGGAGGCATCCTGCCGGATCTCAGGGATCCCGGAAAAAACCTCAAAAAGAGCAGTCACCAGTACTTGCATTCATGAGGAAATAACTGCTGGACAGCAGCTCATAGCAATGATGGCAGGTATTCTGGCGCTTGTAACGATCCAGGAAACCTTCTCAAAAGAGAATAGTAATTCTTCAGATCCAGTGGAAAAGAATAGGGCATTGACCTTTAGTGCCGTAGACCCTGGCATGTCCGAAAGTTTAGTTTAAATCCATCTACCTCACGCAAAAAATATTACCTTTTATTTTTTTGATTATCCTGGTTATTACTAAGAAGACTTAGCCAATGAAGATTCAATCAACAGTAAAACTTCTGGGCATTCCCTTTGATGCCAATTCTTCCTTTTTACGTGGCTGCTCATCCGGACCGGACGCTATCCGGCTCATACACGAGCAGGGAGCGTCCAATGCCTACACAGAAGGAGGCAAACTTTTGGAAATGGGTAGAAACCTTTTGGATCTGGGGGACCTCCATTTCGCTTCTGATGCTGCTCCTACTGCGCATAAATTAATATGCGATGAAATACAAAAGCATATTTCCGATGGATCAAAATTAATATCCCTTGGTGGTGACCACTCAATTACCTTTCCCATTATTAAGGCTTTCCATAAGTTTTTTTCCGAATTGCATATTTTGCATTTCGATGCTCATGGGGATTTATATCATGATTTTCAAAACAACTACTATTCCCATGCTTCTCCTTTTGCCCGGATTATGGAAAATGGCCTGGCTACCAGCATAACTCAGGTGGGCATTAGGACTTTAACTCATCATCAAAGAGAACAGGCTGAAAAATTTCAGTTGAACATCATAGAGATGAAAGACTTTGATTTCCACTTTCTAGATGAACTTCAAGCACCGTTATATATTTCGTTTGACATTGATGTTTTGGATCCTGCCTTTGCACCAGGTGTTTCTCATCACGAGCCAGGAGGGCTTTCGGTAAGAACGGCAATTAAGTGCCTGCAAAGTCTAAATGTTAATATAGTCGGAGCAGACATTGTAGAATACAACCAAAATCGTGACATTAATCAGGTCACAGCTGCTGTGGGATATAAAATATTGAAAGAGATATGGAGCCTAATGTAATTCGAAGCTTATTCCTAAAAATCAATGTGCAGTATAACCACCATCTATCACCACTGCCTGGCCTGTGATTCCACCTGCCTCGGCACTAGCTAGAAAAAGGGCATAACTCGCAACCTCTTCCGGAGATAAAAGTCTCTTGATAGGAACCAGTGGAAAAATGACTTGATCAATTACCTCCTCTAAAGGTACATTCCTGCTCTCTGCCAGTGCGGCCAATTGGTTTCTCACCAGTGGTGTGTCAACATAACCAGGACATAATGCATTGGCCGTAATTTCATATTCGGCACCTTCCAGGGCTGTTACTTTGGTTAGCCCAATGATACCGTGTTTGGCACTATTATATGCTGCTTTACCAGCGAATCCGACCAGACCATTGATGGATGCCATATTTATTATTCTACCAAAACGTTGTCTCTTCATGATGGGAAATACTCGTTTTGTCATGAGAAAACTGCCGGTCAGCATTACTCTAATTAAGAGCTCGAATTTCTCATCGGGAAATTCCTCCATCGGAGAAATATATTGCAAGCCTGCATTATTAATTAATACATCTATTCGACCAAATTCTTCGTACACCTGACTGACGGAATGATCAATATCTTTTGCCAATGCTACGTCACAAGTATGGGACTGCACATTTAAATTCTTCTCACCCAGAGAGATTATGGCCTTATCGAGCTTACGCTCATCAACATCAGAAATAACGACTCGTGCTTCATTTCGAGCAAATTTTTCTGCCATCTCTAAACCAATACCACTGGCAGCTCCGGTAATAAGTACAACATAATCTTTAATGGACATAAGTAAGTTTCAATTGTCAAGTGGGCATCAAAACAGATCCCACCTAGACTAATTTAATCAGCTTGCCATTTTGCTGCAAGCTATCCTGTGCCGAAATTAGAGTATCAATAATATTAATTGTCTTTTTGAACGCTAAGCGAGAGGAGCCCTCCTCAACTGACCGGATAAACTCGATTAAATTATCGCGAAACATCGCGTAGGAGTTTCTGATGTCAATCAATTTCCACCCGTTCTCACCAAAAACAGTTATTTGAAAAGTTGAGGAAATATCCTTAAACAAGTGCACTGACACTTGAATTTCATTTTCCAGATTGACATAAACTATATCCTTTCCTGCAACCCCCGAATGACGCACTGTTACGGGT